>JAWBTN010000076.1:0-5459 GCA_039000415.1 Candidatus Aenigmatarchaeota archaeon
CTAAAAACATAAATACCTCCCGGCAAATCTCGAATGAGGAAATAATAATCGTAACCATCTCTATTCATGGTATCATTTCTTAAAGACCCATCTTCGGTGAAATTGTGTTCTATTAAAACAGTAGAGATGTCGACGTTGTCAAACCAAGTGATGTTAAACCAATAAGTTTGACCTGGAGAATAAATTGTTGGTGAAGTTGGAAAAGTAAAATTGTTAAACCATTTCGGTGCTGTGGTATCATTAACATTTAAAATTTCTTCTGTAGAAAAGCTTTCACCCGTTTCACTAGAATTGCACTTTATTCTTATTTTAAAGTTTCCTGCTTCCAAACCTGTTATATTCCACGCAATCGATACCCAATTATTTTCAAGAGTTCCTATGTAGAACGGATTACTTCCATTGACTTGTAGATAGCTGCCAGTCATATTCGGTATTAAAACACCATCTGCTTGAATTTCCATGTAAACATCACTACAAGAACCACCACTACAAGAGCAATTTCCAATAGCTGTGGAATTTTCACCCTGATTTATGTTTTTTGGATATAAGCTTTCTAATTTTGCTTCTAAGTTTAAGGTGCCAACAGTTAAAATCCAAGATTCGTAGCTGGCTGTATAATTAGCGTTTCCAGAATAATTTCCCGTGAAGTTGAAAACTCCAGTTTTTGTCAGCTGGGTGATATTTTGTAACGGTGAAGGTCCATAATCCCATTTTTTCCATTGACCGTCTGTATAATTTGTCCAAAGTTCTAAAATTTTTCCTGGATATCCTACAAGCTCAACTGTAAAGTTAACATAACTTTTGTTCAAGAAGTATCTATCTTCCCTACTTCCATTTATCCATAAGTATAATACGGTAGGTTTTTTATTAACTGTCATGAAATAAGTTTTGGCATCACCTGTGTAATTTTGATCACCATCCCAGTAAGCTGTGATGTTGAATAAACCAGCACCAAAATCGTTTGTTATTAGAGTTAACGGACTTTCACCTTGAGCGATAACCTCCTTATTACCAGTGAAGTTTGCTTCTATGTAAAAGATTTTACCAGAAACATTTAGAGTTGCGGTTATGTTCGCATAGTCTTCATAAGTATACACAGCATCACCTTCACTCCCGTTCAAGAATAATCTTATTTTGCTTGCTGCTCTGTCGACAACGTAAATTGTAGAATCTTCAGCAAAAGTATAGTTTTGTGTCTCGCTGACGTTACAAACATAATACCAAATACCAGCTGGTAGAATAATAGCAGTATTGTTTTCTGAAGTTACATCAGTACCATTTCTCCAAAGTTTACCATTATCTTCCGGATTTGTTTCGATACAAGTTGCTATTGTTGGAGTTCCATAAGTGATAGGTGATGTTGGTTCTAAAATTAAAGTTGCAGTTGACGGAGCTTTATTAATCCTTAAAAATCTGTCTTGGGTTATGGAAGCTGACGAATAATTTTGAGTTTCATCAAAAGTTAGAGAGTAATTGTATTCTCCAGCTCCCAATATGATTTCTTCTTTAACAACTTTTCCTTTTCCCACACTCACCCCATTTCTCCAGAGCTGAATTTCACCTTCATCGTTAAAAGTTTCTAACCATCCAGTAGCGTTTGATGCAGAAGGATAGGTGTAAGTAACGTTTCCTTGAGTGCCATTTATAGCTAGAAATATAGGAGGGATTCCTTTGTTGACAAAGGCAAATCTATTCGTCAAAATGTTTTCCGCAGTATAATTACTTGCTGAAAAAATTGCTGAATAGTTATAAGTTCCATTCCCAAGGATTATTATTTCGGAAACAATTTGGCCAGAGCCTTTTATCACACCATCTCTCAGCAAACTTAAACTACCTTCTCCGTTGATAGTTGGATCTTTCCAAGCAGTTGCGTTTATTACTTCTGGATAAGTGTAAGTTCTATTTCCTTGGCTTCCGTTGAGGGCTAGATAAATTTTGATCTGTTTTGGTGTTATCGTTAAAGTTAGAGAAGTTGAATTACTACTGTAATTCGCCCCACCAGAAGTGTTGAAGGTATAAGTGTAAGTTCCAACACCCAATAGAGTTGTTTCCGAGGCTGGGGAGCCGAAGGCTTTAAGTTCATCGTCTCTGTATAAATTGAATTGCAAGTCTTCACCGATAACTTCACTCCAACCAGTGACATTAGTTACATTTTCATAAGTGAATGTTTGCGAATTTTCACTCCCATTTATGGTTAAATGTAGAGGAACAAATCCTTTCAAAACATATAAAGTTCTCGTGAAAGAAGCTGAAGTCCAGTTTGCCCCACCAGAAGTGTTGTAAACAAAGATGTAAGTACCGTTTCCGAGTCTTGTTGAGTCAACTATTTGTTGAGTTGAATCTCCAGAGCCGATCAAGAAGTCATTTCTGTACAAATTGAAGATTAAATCGTATGCACCCAGGATAGAAGAAACATTTCCTCTAACTTCTGCTACATCCGGATAAATTATCGTCTTGTCGGAAGTTTGATTATCGATGTATAAGTTCATGTAAGGGCTGGGATTTCCCTTGTTTATTATCATAAAACTTGAATTGCTAGAAGCTGTGTAGTTTTCTGTTGCAGAGCTATTGCAAACATATTCATGATAACCAGCACCAAGAGTTATTGTTTCTGAATTGGATGGTAAAGGATTAAAGGAAGAGGAATTTCTGTATAGTTGGGCAACGACTTCATTATTCAAAGAAATGATAGAACATGTGACAGTTGTTTCTGTCGGATAAGTGTTTGTCCAAGAAGGCGAAGCTTCAAGTAAGTTTATCGGAACTTTTTTGGTTATCGTTAAAATTCTGGTTATAGAGCCGGCGGTGTAATTTTCGTTTCCCGTTGTGTTGTAAACATAGTAGTAAGTATTTGCTCCCAACCTTGTAATTTCTGAGGTCAAACTACCTGAGCCGATGAATACACTTGAAGTTGAAGTGTTCCTGTAGAAGTTGTAGGTTATTCCAGATTGTCCAGTTAAAGTAGACCATGCTGTAGCATTAGTTACATTTTCGTAAGTGTAAACTGAATCGTCTTCAGTCCCGTTTATTGCTATGTGTAAGTAAGGTGAAATATCGGCTTTGTTTATGGTCAAGTTGAATTGTTTTATAGCTGAAGAATAATTCTGGTTTCCAGGTGTGTAAAAAGTGTAATTGTAAAAACCCGCTGCTAATTGACCGATATCACTCACAGGGTTGGAGCTACCTATTACCGTGAAATTTCTGTATAATGTAAATACAGGCGCTTGACCAACAAAAGCTTCAGCATCAAACCAGGCTGTTGTATTGGTGGATACAGGATAAGTGTAAACCTTATTCCCTTCTGTACCGTTTATAGTTAAGTGCATGAAATTGATCGTTGAGGTATTTTGATTGACAGTTAAAGTTCTCGTGAAAGAAGCTGAAGTCCAGTTTGCCCCACCAGAAGTGTTGTAAACATAATGATATGTACCTGCTCCCAACAACAAAACATCAGAAACAAAAGAACCAGATGATATGAAAAAGCTTGAATCGCTTGTGTTCCTGTAGAAATTGTAAACTACATCTTCATCCCCAACGTTGCTTTCATAAGCAGTTGCGTTGGTTTGTTTAGGATAAGTGATTTCCAGATCATTTGGCAAATCATTCAACAAAATGTTTAAAGTTGGTGTGCCTTTATTTACATACAAAAACTGATTTAGAACGAAGGATGAAGTGTAGTTTTCTGATTCTTGATACAAACAAGTGTAATTCCAAGCACTTGCACCAAGAATTAAACTTTCTGAAATAGAATTGCCAGAATCTTGAGCAACTTGGCTTGTGTTTCTATATAAAGTTAAAATTGCTGAATAGTCACCAGCGTTTTTTTGGCACGTGGCTATTGTTTGTGTCGGGTAAATGACAGGATTGTTTGAGAACGAAATTGAAATCACTGAATCCGCTTTTTTAATTATGTAAGTCCCTTCAACAACATTCCCCCACGCATTTTTTGAATCGTTTGCATACCATTTGAAAATATAGCCAGAAGGATTTGCCGCTAAATCAGTTTTTGTTATAGAATAGTTTCTTGAAGTAGAGTTGTGTATCACATAATTTGTTACTGTTTCGTTCACTCCGTTGAACTCAAATATTACTGTGGAAATATCAGTTTCGCCTTGCAAATCATTGATAGTTATGGTGAAAGTGTAAGTAGCTCCTGGTGAATAAGTTGTTCCTGAGGCTGGAGATTCAATTCTTTCACCCAATGTAGGAGGATTATTAACAATTTCGTAGCTAAGATAAAATTGGACATATTCAATTTTCAATGTTGCTATGTCTGTGTCTGCACTTGAATTAATTCTAACGCTAATTTTACCATCTTGAGAAATGTAATTACCAACATTTTCAGTTACATTACACCACAAGACATAGAATTGATTGGCATTAGCAGAAATACTTTGACAAGGCGCAGCATCCCACTTTGAACCAGCAAAATCATATATTTTCATCCCATAAACGTCATCAAGAGTTGAACTAAAGTTTATCATCACATCTATTTCTTGTAGACTGCCAGAATAGCTTGCTGTTGTGTTGTGCTCAACTTCAACTTGATAGTATGCGTTGTAAGTGTAGGTTGTTGTTATCTTAGAAGAGAACCATCTTGTTACGCTAGAGCTAAGGACTGCTGTGTAGCTGTTAGCAACTGTTACATTGTCACCAACATAATCCCAACACATATCAAATCTGGCTTCACCTGTATTTCTGAAATTACAAGTTTGTGAGACATAATCAGGAACATTTATGTAAGAAACTAGAGTGTTTGTACCTGTGGTTGTAGAGCCTGTAAAGCCAAAATTGGTTAAGTAAGAATCTTTTATGGAATAAGCCTGTTCTGGAATTTGTAGCTGAAAAGGAAAAGAAACTGAAGTAGCTAAGCTTGAATTGTAGCTTTGACCTACAAAATATTCTATAGTTTTAGCTCTTGTGGAAGATTTGGCATCATAAGTGTAAGTAACAACCAACTCACACCCTTTGCTTCCTGTGTAGTAGCTTGTGCCGACAGCAGAACTGAAAACCGAACAAACTACTGTACTACCATCTTCCAAATTGTATAAGCCAGATGCATTGTATAGTAATGTGGTTGTGCTCACCTGCTCGTCTCTTAACCCTAAAGCATAAGTAACTTGAGGTTGTTGAGAACCTTGGATAGAAGAATTTATTCCTATATAAGTTGTGTAAGCAGTATTACCTGCACCAGTGCCATAAGCTATGGCAAAAGTTACTCTATTGTACACACTTTTTATTGTTTTGTTATTTTCAGGCAAGGAAACTTGTTTTTGAAAATTTGCTGTATGGTTTGCTGTGTATAGACCACCATCTTGCCCTATCAAATACCTTAAAGTTTTTAATTGTATAGGCGAGCTTGCGTCATATTCATAAGTAAGCACCAACTCAGTTCCAACCCCATGGATAGCATAACCAGCTGTTGGTGAAAAGTTGAAAGTATGAGAAGTGGTTGTATC
>JAWBTN010000077.1:0-5324 GCA_039000415.1 Candidatus Aenigmatarchaeota archaeon
ATTATGTAGAGATAGTAAAAACGCTCGATGAAGAATTGGATTTATACCTTCTTACAACACCAACAAACGGTTTAATACCAAATCTTATTGAAGAAAAAATTGAAAGAATTTTAAAGTTTTTTAAAGGAAATTACATAATTACTGTGAGTTTGGATGGGCCAAAAGAAATCCATGAATTCATAAGAGGTATTGAGGGATCTTGGGAAAAAGCAATGGAGACTTTCAAAAAACTGAAAAAATTTGAAAAAAAGTATAAAAATTTTAAAGTTTTTTTTGGATATACAATTTCTCCTTTTAATGTAAATAAGTTTGATGAAACAGTAAGAGAAGTTAAGAAGATCTTTCCTTACATCTCTTCTAATGATTTTCATGTTAATATTTTTCATTTATCAGAAATCTATTATCACACAACCTATAAGGATATGGGGAACATGGACTTCAAAGAATTCTCTAAAGCTGCTATTAAAGAGATAAAAAAAATTCTTTCGCAGAAAAGAATGTATGATTTAATTTCTCTTATAAATAGGAAATATTTGCTTTGGGGAATGAAATACCTCAAGAACCAAAAAATGCCGGTAGATTGCAATATTTACAATCTCTCGGCATTTGTAGATCCTTATGGGAATGTTTATCCTTGTAGTATTTTTAATTTTAAACTAGGAAATTTGAGAGAAAATAATTACAATTTATTAAAAATTTTGAACTCTACAAGAGCAAAAAAAGCAAAAGAGTTAATAAAAAATGGGAAATGTCCATCTTGTTGGACACCTTGTGAAGCACACCAAATGATTTTAAGCAATTGGGTTTAATATGAGAAGGAAACAAAAAATTCAAAGAAGAATTATATATGGTTTTTGGTTAACTTTAATATTAATTTTATCCCTATGTTTAAGATTGTATTTTTTCGTTGGAATTGGTTTTAATGACGATTCATACTACCTTGAATTTGCAGAAAAAATCTATAAAGGTGTTAAATTCGTACCGCCAAATGCAGTAGAATGGGGTGTGAGAATAACTGTCTATTATCCTGTAGTGTTTTTCTGGAAGGTTTTTGGCATAAGCGAAATTTCTACTTCAATTTATTTCCTTTCTTTGTCTCTAGCAAACATTATAGTCACATATTTCTTGGCTAAGGAACTCTTTAATGAAAAAACCGGGTTAGTTGCGGCTTTCCTTATGTGTATATTCCCTCTAGATGTGATTTATTCAACCCAGGTTGGTCCAGAAATACCTCTCCAATTTTTCTCTATGACTTCTTTATTATTTTTCATTAAAGGTGAGAAAACGGGTAAATTTTTGTATTCATTTATTTCAGGTATTTTAATTGGTCTATCTTATTTGACAAAATCTGTTATTATATTATTGGTACCTATCTTATGTTTTTATGTGTTTCTACAGATTTTTCATAAAAAAGACAGATTAAAAAGATATTTAAGCAAAAAAACTTTTTTAAGATACTTTTTGATGTTTATTGGCTTTTTGATAATTTTCTTAATTCAGTTGATTCACTTTTATAGCTTGAGTGGCGAGTGGTTTTATGGAGAAAAGGTAAGACAATATTTCTTTACTCATGATTTAAATAGCAATTCTGATTTATTGTGGTACATTAACATGATGTTTAATATTGGACCTTTTTTTGGATGGTTACATAACAAACCATTATTTGGGTTTGTTTATTACTTTGTAATTTTGTCCGTGATTTACCTTTTTTATAAAAAAGATAAAAATGCTATATTTCTTGCTTTTTTCTTTTTATTTTCATTTGCATTTTTTGAGTATGGTCTCCAATTTTATTGCACAAAAATTATGAGTTATTGTCTCTATGCAAGACATCCCAGATTTTTATCTTTTTTCTCCGTACCAAGCATGATTTTAGTGGCAAGGTTTTTTACATTTGACGGGAAAAAGTGGAGAGTATTTGTGTTTATTTTAGGCATTAGTTTATTAAGTTTCACCTCAATTTTTTACACTTATCAAAGCTGGCTATTCTTGAGAAATGGTATGGGTTACATAAGAGAAACTGTTAATTATCTCAGGAAACTTCCTGAAAAGACAATATATATCCCAAATGGATGGGACATATCAAAGTTTAAATTTTTCTCGCAGTATGATGACAGTTTCATTAGTAGGTTAAGAATATATGAGTGTGGTTTTATAAACTGTAGTGACGATTTTAACAATAATGGAGAATTCATTACCGATTCTTATGTTGTTACTCAAGTGGATCCCTACACTTATATAAATAAAGATAGCTACCCAAAATTTATGACCACTCCACCAAACAAGTGGCTATTGCTAACGAATATAAGCCTCCCAACATTAGGGATATTTTCGAATTTTAACCCAAGGATCTACTATGCACCTTAAGAACAAGTTCATTGATTTTTTAAATAGGTATTTTCATTTGCTTTTAATTTCAATATTTGCTCTCTTTTTACAATTAATATTTTTTACAGGTTACACTGCCCACCCAAGTGATGAAGGCATAATTCTTAGAAACAGCTATCTAGTCTTAAAAGGTGAATTTCTTTCTTTATTAAAGCAGTATAGAAGTGTTCGAGAGAGTGGGTTATATGACCCCTCAGAAGCTTTTAGCTTTAGACCTTTTATGTTCTTGCCAATAGCATTTTTTTGGTTGGTTTTTGGTATCAACGAGTTCACGACAGTTTTATGGACAATTATTTGTTTTCAAGGAATAATAATCACCACATATTTTTTAGGAAAAATTCTATTTAACCATAAAGTTGGTATAATTGCTGCATTTTTAATATCAATTTTTCCTCTTCAACTACTATACTCTACACGAGTTTCCATAGACACACCACTTACATTTTTTATGGGATTAAGCGTTCTTTTTTTCTTAAAAGGAGAACATAAACTAAGTGATAAAAACACAAAATATTTTTTGCTATCTGGACTGTGTTTATTTTTTGCTTACTTAGTAAAAATTACGGCAGTAGTTCTTTTTGGAGTTTATATATTTTTCATTCTTTTCTACAAAAGAAAAATCCATAAAAAATATTTTTCGCTTTTAATAATTTTCCTATTTGGTCTTATGTGTGAAAGCCTTTTTTATTATAATTTGACAGACCATCCTTTCTTAAGACATATGGTAAATAGAGGTTTTCTTTTGAGTAAGCGAATCAATGAACCAACACGAAATATAACTATAACAAATTTTTTAAAGTTATGTTATATAGAAAGTGAGCCTATTTTTTATTTAAGTTATATGTTTGGTTTAAATGTCCCAATTGAATACAAGTACCCGCATATAGAATTCTTTTATTTTTTTGTGTTGCTTGGAGTTGTAATATGTTTTTTAAATAGAAAGAGGTCTTCAGATTTTTTGTTAATCTGGTTTTTTATCTTATTTTTATGGTTAGAGTTTGGAACGACAGGAATACAAGTTACTGATGGTACATTGAATTATTGGGTAGTTCAAAAACATGATCGATATATGATGATACTTTCCATACCTTCAGTGCTCATTTTAAGTTACTTTATATCCTCATTAAAAAATAGGGTAATAGAAGGAATTATTCTCCTTTTTCTTTTCATATCCTCGCTTTATTTTGTAAATACTTCAAACAGTAGTTTAAAAGATGTTACTAGTGATATGAAAGAAGCTCATTCTTTCTTAAAAGATAAACCAGAAGCAGAAATATATTGTGATTATCTTTGTGTAGATTTTTTAAATTACTATTCTGGATATAAAAGAACGCAACATCTTCATATACTTCCAATAAATATGAGTGAATTAGAAAATATAAAAAATGCTTATGTAATTGTTGGAGGTTCAAGAACTGTGGGCATATGTTGCATAGAGGAAATGCAACCAAAATTTATACCTACAAACTGGATAGATGTCTTTAGAGGAGCAGGTGAATTAAATGAATTTCGTAAATCTCGTCTAATAATATATTATGTACCTTAGGTGTTCGAATGTTTTCTCTGGTCTTTCCTGTATATAATGAAGCTTCGAGACTTGAACAAAACATAAAAAGGACTATTAAAGTACTAAACAAACTTAAGATAAAATATGAAATTATTATAGCTGAGGATGGCAGCACTGACAATACCTATCAAATTAGTCTATCACTTGCCAAGAAATATAAAAACTTGAGGGTTTTACATTCTAGCAAAAGACTAGGACGTGGGTTAGCCCTTAAAAAGGCATTTTCAATAGCAAAGTATGGTATTGTTGGTTATATGGATATAGATTTGTCCGCATCTCTACAAAACCTAAAAGATTTAATAGAATATGCTAGAAAATTTGATATTGTAACAGGGTCTCGTTATTTAAAAAATCGAGGAGTCGAAAGAAAATTAAAAAGAAAAATTATCAGCTTGGTTTATAATTCTATCGTAAGGATAGTTTTCAATTCTAGAATTAAAGACCATCAGTGCGGATTTAAAGCTTTTAAGAAAAAAGTAATAACAAAACTTAATAAAATGGCTGAATCTAACCATTGGTTTTGGGATACAGAAATTCTTATTTTTGCTCAAAGAAACAAATATAAAGTTAAAGAATTCCCTATAAGCTGGAGAGAAAGTGAAGAAACTAAAGTCAATATTTTAAATGACATAGTTAAAATGGGTTTTAGTATTTTAAAATTAAGATTCAAATTGTGGTGAGTGAATGAGAGTCTTAGGAATTTGGGACGGACATGACGCCGGGGCTTGTATAGTAGAAGATGGTGAAATTAAAGTAGCAATAAATGAAGAGAGATTAACAAGAAAGAAATTGGATATAAGGTTTCCTGTTAATTCAATCTATGCATGTCTGAAATACCTTGGTCTAAAACCTTCTGATATTTCTATTGTTGCAAGTTGTGGGAGTCAATTTTCTAGAGTTTTATCAAGAGCTCTTCCTTTTTTAGAAGATGAGTTTTATAAATTTAGAAGAAGGTTAGTTTCAAAACCAAAGTTTGAGAAATTTAAAAGAGTTATAAAATACGAAATCACAAGAATCGGCTCCAATACTGCTCTTAAAAAAATAACCGAGCATCAATTAAGGAAAAAATTAAAAAAAATTGGTTTTGAAAATCCAAAAATTTATGTTGTTGACCACCATCTTGCACATGCAGCTTCAGCAATTTTTACTTCTGGCTTTGAAAAAAGCCTTTGCATAACTTTAGATGGTGTTGGTGACGGTTTATCCGGAACAGTAAATATTTTTGAAAATGGTGAAATCAAAAGAATTTCAGAAATGAAAGAAAAGGATTCCATTGGTTTGTTTTACGAAATTGTTACAACAATTTTAGGTTTTCGAGAGCTAGAAGATGAAGGCAAAGTGATGGCTATGGCTGATTATTCTTACCCGA
>JAWBTN010000078.1:0-5295 GCA_039000415.1 Candidatus Aenigmatarchaeota archaeon
ACCAAATTGTTACTTCAGACTGACCTAAATTTGGTTACCTTTTTAAAAAAGGAAACCATTTTTGACCGAATCTCCATCTTAAAACTACCCCAAAATTAGTTACCATTTTCTTCAAAAATGGAAACCGTTTTTGGTCAAGTCCCAACTCAAAACTACCTCAAAATCGGTTACCATTCTTTTAAAAAATAGCAACCATTTCTAACCAAACTTTCAGCTTAAAACTACCTAAAAATTGGTTGCTATTTTTTTCAAAAAATAGAAACTACTACAGCTTTACTTTCTAATTCCAAACTCTGTCCTAAAATTGTCTTTTTTTACCTTAAGAAATTTTTTGTCCAAAAAAACCTCTTGACTTTTTTTTACTATTTGCTATAAATGGACAAAAAGCCAAAATGAAAAAATTTGAAAATTTTCTCTTCTCAAAAAGACAAAAACTCTAAGAGGAGGTGGATTATGGACATAGTAAACTTAAAAGCAAAAGAATTTTATGGTAAAAAAGTAATGGAACTTGCAGAAAAAATCTTCCGGTCAATGGAAAAGAGTGGAAAAGTTAGACAAATTCTGGAATACGAGGGAGTGTCAGTAAGTAGAGAAGATATTTACATGAACATAGTTACAAGAATCCTTCAAGCATGCAAAGATTACTCAACACAGCTAACAAAAAACGGATCATTATCAGTAGGTATAGAATACCTACAAACTGCCCTAAATGGAATAGATGAAAAATTTATAATCGATAGCCTCCAAGAATCTGTCACTAAAAAGAAAGCAACTGCTGTCTTTACAGATCATATACTCAACGGAAGCAAAGAAATTGAACGTGTTATCCGTGGAGAAAAAAAAGAATATATAGTCTCAGATAGAACTTATTACAGAATTAGAAAACATATCAAAAGACTTCCAATATCCTCAAGGAGAATCACCTCCTCAATAGAAGATACCTTTAAAGACAAAGACGACTCGAACAGAAGAAAACCAGAAGAAAAAATAGCAAAAAAAGATGAAACATAACTGCTAAGCAACAAAATTAAGAATATTAAGTTTAAAAATAAAAAAAACATTAAAAAGAGGAATAAATTATGCAAAACATCAATTTAAATACATTACCAGATTTTGAAACGTTATTGAAAACAATAGAAGACAAAAAGGAGCATGGTTGTTCTATTCAAGAATTAGAAACAGCCCTCTCAATTTGCAACATTGAACAGTCTATACTCATACTAAACTTCTTTAAATTATTAACTCACGAAAAGGAAGACGACATATCAACAGATCAAGCTAGTTTATTTCAGCACAAATTAGAATCAATAATATCAAATCTTTCGCTCGAGGAATTAAAAAATTTAGCTATTTCTGTAAGAAAAATTAAACCAAGAAAAGCACTAATCCAAAAATTAGAATCAAATCAAGAAAAACTAGAAAAAAGCCTTTCAAAAATTCAAAAGCAAGAAGAAGACTTAAAAAAAGAATTAGACTTAGTAAAAAGCCTAGAAGAAAAAGCCACAAAAGAAATCGAAACACTGCAAGCTCAATTAAAGGACTTAAACAATAAGGTTAAAGAACTAAGTAAAAACAGAAAAAACTTGGAAAAATCTCTTACTTTTTTAAAAAAAGAAAAAGAATCAATTCTCAAAAAGATAAAAGAAATACAACACAAAATAGACTCAAATCCAACAAGAACAATTTATCTAATAACCAGAACACTACCTACCTACATCTCTAAAAAACCAAAGAAAAAAATAAACTTAATAAAACTGCTTTATTATTTATACAAGTATAAAGTTATTACAGACAGCAAAAAAGAAATAACAGACAGAATAGAAAAAATTAAAAACTCAACTGCTTTTTAAAACAAACAAAAAAGAGAGGAGGTGGAAAACATGTACGTGACAAAAGTTAAATTAGACCAAATTTACTTAGACGAAGGTCCATTTGAGAAGTTAAATGATCAGGAATTAGAAATGTTAGTTGATAGTATCAGAGATTTCGGTTTAGTTTATCCAATCGTAGTCCAAGAAAAAGAAGGAACCTATGTCATCATTGATGGTAGAAATAGAGTAAGGGCTCTTAAGAAACTCGGACTGACAGAAGCCCCTGCCATTGTCATACAAGATGAGGATTTAAGAAAGAAAAACATTTTACAATATGACTTAGAAATATTCAGAAGGCACTTATCAAAAGAAGAAAAAGGAAAAGCACTCTCCGAAAGAAAGGAATACAACGACGCTTTGAAAAAGAGTATAAGATTACAAATCTTTCACCTGCTCAAACTTGAAGATAGCTCAAAGTTAAAAGAAATACTCGACACTATGTCTCTTAATCAGCTAATAGAATTTTACAACTCACTTAAAACTGCAATTAACATACCTGGATTTCAGACAAGGATCTCAAAAACTATACTACTAAATGAAGTGAATAATATAAATCACGAAGACAAAACAACAGACAAATCAGATAAAATAGAGCAAATCTACAAAATAAAAATAGAAGAACTAGAAGAAGAATTAAGACAAAAAGAAGAACTTATTCTTGAGCTGGAAGAGGAAAAAGAAAAAGCAAAAGAAATGTATCTCAAGACAAAAAAGGAACTTGATGAATTTATCGAAAGCAGCCGATCAGCAATTAATAAGATCAAGGAACAGCTTGAAAATGAGTTCAATCGCTACAAAGAAGAATTTTTAAAAAATTTTGCAAAAGAGAACCTAACTGAAGAGATCGAAAAATTAGCAAATGAGTATGCAAGTGAAAAAATTAAACTCATAGAAGAAAACTATAAAAGACAATATGAAAAGTTAAGCAAAGAAATTGTCGAATGGAAAGCAAAGCTTGACAATTTAAGATACGAACTACAGAAAAAAGATCAAATTATCAATAAAATAAATGAAGAAAAAAAAGATCTCGAAAACAGAATAAAACATCTAAAAGCTGAAAAAGAACGTTACGAAGCTGCTGCTCAGAGTTATAAATATTACCTCAAAAAGATTTCTTCCTATCAAACATTAGTAAAGAAAATAGAACTAGTTAAAACCTCGCTTACAGAAATTATAAACTTAATCACTAACTTTGATATTATTATTCCTGAAGAAGAAAAAGACTTCATTAAAAGAAACTTAACCGAGATAGAAGAGATATACGCTACAGTTAAAGAAGTAATTAAGAAGATGCTATTAACAACAGAAAATAAAGATTCTACAACTCAGCAAGAAAACAGAAACTACAATGAAATTGATTCAAGCATTCCGTTCTAAGATAAGACCGAAACCTCCTTAAACCAAATTTTGAACAATAACTAATTCTAACAACAGCCCCCCTAAAAGGGGGGGCACTAAAAAATAAAAACAATACCAAGAGTAAAAAATTCTGGTTATTTCTTCATGTCCACAGTTAAAGGGATAATCAAAGAAGCATTTACATACAAAGACGGAATTATTTTATGTCTAAGCAAACGCAGAGGAAGTAAGATTTCTAAAGTTTTCGTCAGTAATAATTTACTTAAAAAGACTATATCAATTTCTGACGGTTTAAGTACAAAACTTTCACTCTTAATACAGTTTGTAGGGAAAGAGCTTTACGCAGAGGGCGAAGAGGAATACTGGTACGGTGGTCAAGTTCCACGATATCTAAAAGCGGATTTTGTTAAAATTGACATCTCAAGTGAAATTCAAAATGTACAATCCAAAGAACAATTAATTTCAAAGCTCATCGGAATAAACAGTAGTAAATCAAAAGAACTCCTTACATCTTTAGCTAAATTCCCAAATACTATTTTTAACTTAGTAGGTAAAAAAACAGGACACAAAAAAATTACTTTTCCTCAAGCTTTAATGATCTATAGACTGATACTTAATTACGAAGAGAACTTTTGGATAAACAAACTACCAGAGAAAGCAATAATCTCTTTTTTGGATTGGTTCCTTGCAGATCAATACGCAACAAGTGGAAAGCTTTCGGTATCTATTTCAGAAATTTTCGACGAACTTAATAACCACTTCATCAACACTAAAACTTTTGAAGAAACAATACTTCACTTAAAAAGAAGATTCAAAATCTTCGTTACAAAAGGAGATACAAATAAAGAAAAGCAAATCTTATTTACTTCTTTTGCTCTTTACAACATTACCCAATCCCTAGTCAAAACACTTTGCAAGAAGTTAAACATAGAATTTAAAAGAGAATACGTAGACAACATTATATTCGAGAGCGGAAAAGGTCTCTTTACTCAACTTGACAATATCATAAGAACAGAAAGCATTGACGTTCAAAAACTCGAAGAGAGCTTAGCAAAAAATAAAATAATTTGCATAAAAGGATCAGGTGGTGTAGGAAAAACTACAACACTTTTAAATTTTATAGATTATTTACAAAATAAAGGTCATTCTTGTCTTTATTTAACGCTCACAGGGAGCAAAGCTTCTGATGTCCAAGGAGGAAAAACTATAGCTCATGCTTTAAAGAATAACATACCAAGCGGATACTCAGTAGTAACTATCGACGAAATATCTACAATAGACTTAGTAGATTTTTACAAGCTCCTAAAAAAAATCAACTCCAGATATTTAATACTTGTAGGAGCAGAAGATCAAAACACACCACCCAAAGGAAAAGAAATCTACAATTCAATACTTATTCCTTTACTTTCGCAAAGAGAAGGAGCTATAATAGAACTGACCAAAGTTAAAAGATACAAGCAAAAGGTTTTATACCTAATCCCTTACTCTTCAGAAAAAGAATTCTGTTTAAAGCTTTCAACGTTAGTAAGTAGACTGTCTACTCTAACAGATTCCTGGATCATTACCACTCCATACCACGACGTCTTCCCTGGGACAAAACATATAAATAATCTAGTCGACTACACATTACTTAAAAGCAAAACATTTAAAAAACCACACAAGCAAAGCCAAGACAATCTAAAAGAATACAGATCAAATAAACTAATAACAACGACTAAGTTAAACACAGATGGAATAGTTATTTCTAAGGGGAGCATAGTTAGAGCTATCAAAGAAGTAGACGACGAAAATATGTTAGTTAGTTTTAGAGAAAAAGAGATAATTCTTCCGAAGAAGTATCTTTCTTTAGCTTATGCACTTGAATACTACCACGTGCAAGGGCTTGAGGTAGACTTTTGTATTTCAATAATTCCTGACAGGCGGACAATTGAAGAAAGAGACTTTTCAAGAGTTTGGAATGTAATTAGCACAAGGGCAAGAAAGGCAACTTTTATAATGTCAAAAAAAGGACTCTTAGAGCACCCTATTCTAAGAACACTTCTTGAAGAGGAAGAGATGCTAGGAG
>JAWBTN010000079.1:0-5283 GCA_039000415.1 Candidatus Aenigmatarchaeota archaeon
TTATTGGCGCAATTTATTTTTTTCAAAAAACAAGTAATTTCCACTTTCTTTAATCAAATTTGATTTTAAATCTCTTTATTTGATTTTAAAAAGTTTAAATTTGCTTTTTAACTAAAGAAAATGGCATAAATTCTCTCTATTTTTCATAAAATTCACAAATTGCACAGTCTATTTAAAATATGTGGCGCATTTAAAAATAAAACATCGTTTCCATTAATTTCTGCGCAACTGCAATATCAACGGCATAAAAATAATTTTGAACCTTGGATAGGTAAAGATACTTATATTTTTAATCGGTATTGTATCAATTTTCCTTGGATTCCAAAAATTGAAACAATATCAAAAAAGGCAAAATCTAGCCTAATAGTTGGCGCATTTTCCTCAAAAATAAAGCCAAAATTGCCTTTTCAGGCTTAAAAGTTCGTATAAGAAGCATTAGGCGTACTAAAAATACTTTTTTCTATTCATATAAAACAAGGAGGAAAGTATTCCTAATAAGAAATAGGAAAACGGTAATGAAATGTTATCAGCTATTTTTAAAACAGGCTTATACCATCCTATAGTCGGATCTCTCATTTCATACATAAAAAGACCCCTACAAAGAATTACGACCATAAGTAGTAGAATAAGTTTCTCAAAAGAGTGTCTGGAAATCGTTGGTGAAAGCAAAAACCCTATAGCTATACCTAGGAGCAACCCTACTAAACTTTCCAAGATTAAGCCTATTTCCAAATTTAACAGACTTAGAAAAAGAGTAGTAATCCAAAAGGAAACCAAAAAAATCAATACGATGTGTTTTAAACTTAACCGTGGTTTCATTCAACTCACTCTAACTTCCAAAAATTTTTTTTAAATTTTCTTCGCTTAAAATTTCCTTAATATTATATTCGAAAAGAACTTTACATATATTTTTCCCAAAAGAAGAAATTTTATAAACAGTTACTGCCTCTTTCCTAGGTGAAGTAAAAAACTCTTTTCCCTTTTCTACAATATTTTTGGAAATAAGAAAATTAAGCACTCTGTCCAAAGTGGCGAGAGGTAAAAGAGTCATTTCACATAAAGCTGAGTATCTAAGAGACCTATCTGGGTATTGATGGAAAACATAAAGGACTCTAAGACACCCTTTAAGAGAAAGTAACTCCTCTATTTTTTCCAAAGTAGGTATATCTTTTTTGATATTTTCCTCTATGAATTTTTTAATTTCTTCATCGAACCATTCTTTGATTCCCATTATTTCTTATTTTTGAACCTTTAAATTTAAGTATTTTTCCGAAAACAGAAAGATAAATTTCTCTTATCCGAAAACAGAAAAGTATTTAAAGTTTAACTTACTATTATATAGTAGTAAAAAGGTGAAAAAATGAAGATAGAAAAAGCAATGAAAATGATATGCCCCCACTGTGGGAAGGATATCACAGAAAGACTACTTGAAATACTTTCCTACCTCACAGGAATAGACAAAGTAGAACTAGAAAATGGAGGGTTTGAAAAAGTGATAGCTACCTTCCATTCAGCCAAGATAATTCTGGAGAAGATAGAACAGCATCAACTATCCGTAAATGAGTTAGAAAAAATTACCACTAGAGTTTTACCAACAATACTTGAAAAAGTAGAAGAAAGTACAAAAGAAAAAATAAAAGAAATTATCCAGCCATTACAAAAAACCACAGATGAAATTTCTCAAAATTACAAAGCCCTCAAAGATGTGTTAGAACATAGTTATTCCGCAATCAATGATTCTCTCAGCAGATTAGTAGGTAATCCGCTACTTCAAGGAAAAATCCAAGAAATTTCTCTTTTGAAAAGGTTAAAAGCAGCAAGCCCAGAAGATTTTTTCACTAACGAGAATTCTACCAAAGGAGAAGAAGACATCTTAGCAATAGTTAAGAATGGAAGTACAGAAATAGCAAGGATTTCTATAGAGTCGAAAAAAGTTAAGAAATTCAACACACGAGAAAACATCCGCCAAGCAATGGATAATAAAAACAAGAAAAATGCTATTCTTTCAATAATAGCAACAACAACAATGCCAGACGATTCGCTTTCACCTGTGGTTTATAAAGAAGGGGAAATTTACATAGTTGATTTTAAGATAGCCGATATTTTCTATAAACTCTTAAGAGACTTCATAGTCAGAGAGTGGGAAAAAGAAAAAGACGAAAAAGTTAAGAAGGAATTGGATATTTCCAAGAAAATAAGGGAGATACTTTTAAGCCAAAAATTTCTTAAGGGATTAGAAAAAGCCAGAAAGTTACTGGAAGATCTCTCTCAGAAACTAGAAAGAGTTAAAAATTCAACTATCAGGAATATTGATGAAATCAAATCCACAATAATCAATGAGTTAGAAGAAACTATAGAAAACATGGCAATGAGTTATCAAACAATTCAAAAAGAATTAAGAGAAAGCGCTAGTTTTGGTGATGCTGATGAAAGAGTTTAAAGAAAGACTTAAAAAATTAATCAAAATTTCCATAAGTATGTTAGAAGAAAGATTGCACTTCAATGTAGCATCGGAAAAGGTAGAAAGTTTGTTAGAAGATTTTGATAAATCGTTTAATGTTTATTCTAAAAGACTGAAAAAGTACGAGAATGAAGTTATAAAAGAACTAGAAGACGAAAATTACATTAAGGCTTTGATTCAAAGTCTTATTGACTACAACTCTTATTATTTGCAAGATATTTTAAATAATTCCAATGATAAGGAAACAAGAATTTTACAATTCTCCCTTGATATTTCTTTGGCAATGGTTTGGATTATTTACTACCACTTAAATAAGGATAAGGGTAGCCTATTCTCAAGTATATTAGTAGGTAGGGAAGGAATAGGAAAAACAATAGCAAGCATAATATTTTTAAGCTATCTTTACCATACAGGTCAAATTTCTGGAATCTCTATATTGATAATTACTGGCAACTCTAAAGGGCTTAAACAACAATGGAAAAAATATGTAAAGTGTTATCTTCCGTGGTTAAAAAAAGTTGAATTAAAAACAGTTTCTGCAAGAAAGTTCTCTCACAATAGTTATGAGATTACCATAGTTGACGAATCTGAAGAGGTATGTAAAAACTCTGCATTCCAAAAACACATTTTAAGACGAACTTTAAGAAAAAATAATTTTTTAGAAAATGTAGTTTATAAGTCTGAAAACTTAGTTTTTCTTTTGCCAACATCTTACGGAAGTTATACAAAAACACTTGAAAGGATAGTTTGCAAAAAACCTATTTTTAACCCTCTTATAATTCGCACAGAAATCAATTTTTATAATTATAAAGTAAACGAACCAATATTCTTAAAAAGTAGTAGTGCCTACAGGAAAATATATTTTACATTAAAAAGAAAGAGAAAAAATCTTTTGGGACTAATTAAAAAACTTTTGAAGAATTGTAGAGGAGATATGATAGGAAAACTGCTAAGTAATATAATTAAAATATGCCACGAAGACCTTTATGAACTACGCAAAATTTTAAAGGAAGAAGAGCTAAAAAAATTTCTTTTATATGTCAAAAGGCATAAAACCATCGGATTTGTATTAAATTATTTTGTTGTAAATTGTGTCTCTTCTCAACGATCTATTTTTCAGACTCCTTTATTTGGTAAAGATTTTTTGATAAATCATATTAAAGCACTGACAGAAATAATTAATTCAAACAAAGGTAAAAAGATATTGATATATTCAGAATATGTCGGAGATATATTTGTTATAAAGAAAATGCTGGAAGAGCTCACAGGAGAAAAGATTAACGTACGTATAAGAGATTATGAAATAATTGATGATGATAGCAACATCCTTTTAGCTAGTGGTGTAATAAAAGAAGGAGTTAATTTGGATTCATTCTCTATTTTTATCCTTTTCAGATATCCTCGAACTTCTTACAGTAAACTTAAGAATTTAATTGCAAGAACAAGAGGTTGTGAAATTTACATAATTGGTTGGGATTTTGAAAAGGAGTTGGTTATCAAATGCTATAAAAAACTTAAAAAATACTTTGAAGGTGACTGAAAGTGACTGAAATTAAATTAAACTGTTCCTACCCATTAAAATTTTATGTACTTTCAGACATTCACTGGGGGAGTAAAAAAACAAACAACATCCTAAAGAAATCCTTTCAACTACTACCAAAAATAGTTGATAACAGCGGAACTAACATTCTTTTTATTCTCGGCGATTTGTGTGAAACATTGAATAAAGAATTTTTCAAATATATGAAATACTTAAGCGAAGCCTTTGATTGGATATTTTTAATTGAAGGAAATCACGATGAAGGTATTAATATCAAAAATTTAGAAATTTTAACTAAAGAATTTCCAAATTTTTATTTAGTAGATAATTTTGTTAACATCAATTCAAAAGTGGAAATCATTAACATAGAAAAAGTTAGCGTAGAAGAACTGCTTATCTGTGATGACATAAAAAATGCAAGAGTAATAATTTTTATTTCACATTTCCCACCTTTCGGTAAATTGGATAAAACCTCTTTTTTTGACGAGACTACACTAATTATAGAACCTAAACCTAAACATCAAGGAAAAAAAGAAATACTTCAAAAATTAGAAGCAATTAGAGACACGTTATCAACCAGTAACAATTATGTACTCTTTGGGCATGTACATTCTCAAGGAGGTAAAATTGGCAAGAACGAGTATTATAAGTATGTAAATGTCTCGCCTTTTAATAGCCATCTATGTTTGGGTTACAATGTATATGTTATAACTATTTTTGAAGATTTAACCACCAAAGATGGATGGGAAAGTCCTCTTAACTTTATTTTAACAGAAGAAAACCCCTTATGGAATAAAGATTTAGAAAAGATTTTGAATAATATTTAATTTTTACCCTTTATAATTACCCCAAAGGTCCATTTCTTTTCCTTCTTCCTCTTCGCTAAAAAGCGCTTCTAGTCCAGACTTTTGATAACCTAAGGCTTTTCTCATTCTTTCCTCTATTTCTTTTTGATGTTTCTTGAAGAATGTTTTATCAAGCTTCCAATAATCTTTCTCTCTCTTTTCATCCCATTCTGAATTCAATCCCATACCTCTGTATCCTTTCAAAAAGTCCTCTAAATCCTCTATTTTTTCTATTTTATACCCGAACAAACTTTCAAGAGCCCATTTTATATCTTCTATGTAAGCTTCTCCTCCAGCCAAGGCTAAAGTAGCAAAAACATCTTCTTCCTGAATCTTTTGGATATAAGCTGGTAAAGACTTTCTTCTAGAGAGTATTTCATTAATTCTTTCAGCTGTTTTTTCAGGTGGAACTCCTAAACCTCCCATGTTACCACTAA
>JAWBTN010000008.1:0-16941 GCA_039000415.1 Candidatus Aenigmatarchaeota archaeon
ACAGGCAAGAGCAAACCCATCACATGTAAAAGCATTATAGGTGATGCTATTTCTTCAGCATACCTCTTCATCTTTCCATGAGTTGATTCTAGGATGAAATTTAGAGCTTTTTTCAAAATTTCTTCTCTTCCTTTTTCTGTCGGCTCAATCAGCACGCCATAAATCAAGCTCAAAGCTCGAACAAAATCTTCATTCCACCAAACCCATTTTTGAGTGTATTGACCTAAAGCCTCTTCTACTGTCCTATATTTTCCAATATGCAAGTCCCACATAGCTTTTTTTATGTCTTCTGTTATTGGTCCTTTTGAATGTTGAATGGCAAAGTTGACAGCTCCTTCCAGGCTTGGATTAAGCTTGAGATATATTGCCATGTATAGAATGATTTTTATGGCTTCGTCACCTGCTTGGACTTTTGTTACACTAGCTTGAAAGGAAGGGTAGGTGAAGATGTACCAAGCCAAAGCAAGTGGGAGAAGAAGAATGAAGATGGTCGTGGAAGCGTCACCAACAAACAAAATTAGGGGCAAGAAGAAAATTGTTGAAATTAAAAAGACTAAAATGGTTGCAGAAAGAACTCCTGTTGGTGAAACATTAAGAGAAGAAAAAACTATATCAAATTTGAACTTTTCTTCCATGGATTTTGGTGGTTTTATCCTTAAGTTTTCTGCAAATCTGCAAAGTTTTTCATACCAGCTTTTTGGTTCTCTTGATCTTTGCTCTTGTAGAAGAAATTCAAGATATTCTCTTGAGATTCCTTTTCTTTGATCTTCTATTTTGTTTCTGGTGAAGAAAATTTTCATAATTAGATTTTGTTCTTGAAGAAATTAAACCTCAACCACCTTATCTTCCTGCTAAATCTCTTAGTTCTTTCAGCAAAGCATCTATGTTTTCATTCGTTGGTGAGTCTCTGGCATTCCATGCTTTTTGCCAGAGATTAAAGGTTCTTAAATCGGCTTCGTAATTTGTAAGAAATGAGGTTAACTCAGGTTTTCTCACATCGCCCTCAGGCAATTTTTTTATATTTTCCAATCTATCTATCATCTGTTCTATCCTCTTTCTAACACTATAAGCATATTTTTTATATTCCGCATGCTCTTTAGCCACAACACTAGCTCCTCTAAAGAAAATACCAAGAATAAAAGTTGCTGCAAAAATTAGAACAGACCAAACACCTATAAAACTGAAAACTAGCCAAACAATTTTCATGAATATACCCATCGGGAGTGTTAAGAATGTTGCAACTAAAGCAAGAATTCTGTTGACATTCCTCATACCTTCAAAAATTTTGATTGAAGTTAAGAAAGCCCAAACGAGGGTGTAAATTGCAGCAAAGGGAAGAATGAAAAGATAAATTATGGCTGGTACAAAACACCATTCTTTAGGAATACCTAATTTTGTTAACAGTTGTGTAGCTAGAGGTGGGAGTTCCCCTCCTGAAGTGAAGGCCGGTGGAACTTCTATGGTTTGTGGATATTCAATAAAAAATGGGATGACAAAAAGTAGGAATACTAATGCCAAAAAGAGAATTAAAGTTGGTGAAAGTCCTGCCCTTGGGAATTTAATTACACCTGCCACAATAAGCAAGATTAAAATGAAAATAAAGATGAAAATTACACCAGCAAACTCTGTCAGAATGTTTTGAATTAAAATTAGCGTGCGTTGTTGAGCTTCTTGAGCAGAAATCAGAGTAGTGAAAAGAATCAAAAATGTTAAAAGTAAGGTAATTACTTTACTCATATTCTTATATTTGAAATGTACGGATATAAACTTATTTGGAACTACTCTCTTTTTCTTAGAGAAAGCAATAAAGCAAGGATAAAAATTGAAAACAAGGATAAAAATGATATAGCTAAAATTTGAATGAGGTCTTGAATGTAATAAAGTGAAATGAAAAGTGTATAAAAAGCTATAACTAAAGAGATTATGAGATTAATCGTAGTGTGAAAAATTTTAACTTTTTTTAAAAGCCCATAAGATATCAAAAAGCTTAAAATGAAAAGTAAAAACTGAAAAATTACTTCTATCATTTACTTTTGCCTCGCTGCTTCTATTTCTTTATATTTTCTATACCATTCAAAATCTTCAAGATTTTTACCAAGTTTTTCTGCCAAGGGCCTAAGTCTTTCAATTTCACTTTCAAGCTTACCAATAAGCTTCATCTGTTCAACAGGATCTTTTGTTTTGTTCAAGCCTTCCCATATTTCCTCACATTTTTTCACACCATCTTTGAATTTTTTTTCATTCTCTGTAATGTCTTGGATTTTCTTTAAGCTATAGCTGCTTACACCAAGAAAATAAAGTGAAGCAAAGGCCGCAACCGCGAGAAAAGCTGCCAAGAAAGGAAGCCAGTAGGCAAGACCTAAAGAGTAAAGAGAAAAAATACCTAAGGCGGAAATCACCAAAGAAAGTATTGAGTTGATCCTGTTCGCACTTTCACCAAAAATTTTAGACTTTGTGAGTAGAGCA
This sequence comes from Candidatus Aenigmatarchaeota archaeon, assembly GCA_039000415.1. Lineage (GTDB taxonomy): Archaea > Aenigmatarchaeota > Aenigmatarchaeia > CG10238-14 > SCSR01 > JAVZGQ01. Next base: position 2,467 of record JAWBTN010000008.1, read on the forward strand.
TAGATTAAGAGATAGAAAAATAGAAATGGGAGAAAAATAGAAAAAATTAGTTCTTGAGTTTCAATGCCAAAAATGTTTATCATAAAATAACTTTGAAAAAACGAATAGAAAAAGTTAAACCCGAAAAGTATAAATAATTATCTAAAGTTAATTTTATCATGGTAAAGAAAAGAAAAAAATGGAAAGATACAAAAGAAAGAAGACGCGAATACAGAATAAGAATAGGGGAAATTTATAACATGGATAGAACTCCAATTGGCGCCATCGAGCTCAGCTTATGTAGTCCGCCAACAGTAGTTACAAGCGAGGATGAAGGAAATTTATACAAATATTTTGGTAACTCAAACACAAACCCAGATCTTCTAGAAGAAACTTCGGATTCAAAAAAATCAAACTATCCCTTAATTTACCAAATAATTGATAGAATTTTTGAAGAAAAAATTACAGGAGTTAAAAAAGATATAGAAACAATGAATAAGGAATTACAAGAAATTAAAGAACTGCTAAAAAAGCTATATGAGAAACCTGTCCCTGAAAGTGAGAAAATCAAAACTACAGGCTCAGAAGCTATTAGCAGCAATGTAATAACCTCTACACAACCATCAACAGGAGTTAAAAAATTGAGTGAAAAAGAAATAGAAAAGATATTGAGAAAATATGATACAAGTAATTTAATGAATATTAAAACAGTGAAAGATTATTCAAATATGCTAGGAACTTCAACACTTAAAAATTTAAACCTCGGGTCTAAAAAAATTGAAAAAGAATATACTCCTGAACAACTGAAACAAATCATACAATACGCCAGAGAAAATAAATATCATCCTGCAAGTTATGCTGCCATCGTGAGAGCTTGTATGGACAACGATTTGGAAAGATGTTCAATTCCTGGCTTGGAACTAACTGAAGAAGAGTTAAAATATGCAAAGATGCCAAGAGGATTACCAGAAAAATCAAACTAATTTATTCAGTTCTTCATAAAGCCACTCATTTTTCTTTCCTATATTTTTACCAAACTTGTTATCAGCTTCGAGCATTTTTTGCCTTATTTGATTCGCCAGACCTTGATAACCAATCTTATTAAGAAATGTTTCTACATCCTTTAGGTGGTCTTGTAAGAAAGTGTAGGGAAGACGAGCAGTATTTATTAGAAGAATTAATTCCTTTGGTGTTATCATACCTTCACCTGAAATCGCTTGGAATAATTTTTTCATATTCTCACTCAGTATAATATTCTCAAAGTATTTTTTCACTAATCCCCATGCTATCATTATCATGAAAACACCAAAAGCTAAAGCTCCCATCCCAAACCAACCGTAAGTGAAGAAGTCTATGAAGTAAGAAGCTAAAAATCCTCTCAAAGCAGAATAAGCCCCTACAAATGCTATAACTTTTTGTGCATTTTCATCCGAAGGAAAATTAATTGTATTTATTATATCTTTAAAAATATAATAAAAGAAAAATAATGGCAGAATGATTGAAGTTATTATAAAATTTACGTAAGTAACGTTTGTTGCTTCCTCAATTGGAGAATATCCTACGAACACACAAGCAATAGTGTTATATGCATTCTTGACATCTATCAATTCTTTGCACTCTTCATAAGTCAAAGTTTTTGAAGTAATTAAAGGTAGAAAAACATTAATAATAACAAATAACAAACTTAAGCACATTAAAGCTATCCCGATTTTGGGTAAAATCAATATACTAATGTTGCGTGTGAATTGTGTTATTGTAATACCTAAAATTATCAAGAACACTCCCAACCCAATAAGTAAAAACCAAATACCTATAGATGGATAGAAACTCTCTATAAGCTTAAGTATATCAACATTCAAAAATTGAGAAGTTAAAAAAAAAGCTACCAGGAGTATTGCTACAACAACAATTAATATAACTAGTGGAGAAACGCCCTTACTAAAACCTTCTTTTTTCATGAATATTCCTTTATATAAAATTAGATAAAAATATATTTAACTTTAATGGGAATCCCGAAAAATTATCTTAAATGGTCTGTTCTTTATCATTTAGATTCTTCAGAAAAAATTAAACCAATTTTGGATTATGAGATTGTGATAAAAGATGGGACATGTGCTATAAGCAGTCTTGCTTCTCTAAGGTGTATATTTGATGTTGATCTTACGTTGACTATAGATAACACGGTTTTTGAAGAATTTTATTATAGGCAATTGCCTGAAGTAAATCCGAATATTAGAAGAAATATTCATGTGATGATGGAAATTATCAGAGATATAGGCAAGTCATATTCAGATTTCATTGAACCACATGCTAGGTTAGATAATTTTTTTAGAAAATGTGAACTTAGAAAAGAACAGGTCATAGAGGCTAGTGTAAGAACTGGAGAGAGTAAAAATATAAAAATAGTTCCATATGCTTTTGAAGCTATAAATGAAATTGAAAAAATGAATTGTAAAGTGGGATTAAACACAGGTTCGGTTAAAACAGCAGTTGAAGAAGTATCAAGAAGGAAAATTGGTATTGAAGCAACAAATATTGCCGCCACGAAATTTTTTTATGATGAAAAAGGTGTGTTTTTAAAGTCTTGGCTGAATTTGGGGAAAAATAAAGAAATTAGCATGAGTACTTACTTCTTGCCAGAAGCATATTGCAATTTTTCATTCACCATAAATCCAAACTGGCCAAAAATAGTTTATGTGGCAGATAAAACTTTCTCTCATTTTGAAAAATATGTGGCCGCAAAAGTTGGCTCGTCTTCAGGCATAGTTTTAGAAGTTGGAGAAAATCTTCCTGAAAGTAATGAAGAGTATGAATATGTGGTCAATGCTTTGGAAATTAAGAAAGATTTAAGGAAAATTAAACCTTATCTCGAGCTTATTAGAAGAGCAACTATTTATCCTTTTTTAATCAGACCGGAAGAAGCTTACGAAGCAATAAAGCTAGCAGATGAGATAAAATTTTCAAAATTTGAAAATTTGGAAGAGTTTTTAAACAAAATTCAAGATTTCCTTTCCACAGAAATCTTATTCCCTACTTTAGCCACAAGAATTGATAAGAAATGCAAAGAACTGAAAAGAAAATTGAAGGATAATGATCTAAAAAAGGAAGAGGTAGAAGAAGTTGTAAACATTTTGAAATCTTTTGATCCTGCTTTTCATACTAAAGAAAAGAGAAAAAGGGAGCTTAAAGAAATTGTTCTCTCATCAACTTATCCATAATTTTTTCCCTTTTCCTCTCTATCTCTTTCTCTCTTTCTTTTATGTAATTTTCTACCTCTATCAAAGCTTCTTCGTACAGCTTCTTATATTCTCTTAAATCAGATTTGAGTAGCGGCATGTCTGATGGAATTTTTTCATCAGCTTCCCTTGTTTGAACTAGTTTTTTATAAAACTCTTCATTTTCAAGTTGTGTTTCTTCCAATTTTCCTATCAACTTTTCTCTTACCAACTTAACTTCCAAATAAGGCCTATAATCGCTTCCGACTAAAATTGCTAGTTCTCTAGCATCTTCCTTTATTTCAGAAAAAAGCTCTGGTAATTGCATCACAACACTTAATTTTTCCTGTTTCTCTGGTTTTAAAATTTCAATTGAAAGCGAGTTGCCAAAATCTCTTATCTTGTAATTTGTCACGATTTCATTTTTTTCAAACTTTAAGCATAAAGATGAAGCATCTTCTTGATTTAAAGCTATGTAAAATCTCCAAGGCTCTTCAAAAAGACTTAAAGGCAAATAAAGCTCGACTCCATCAAAACCCAAAAAGGTTGGCTTGTTTATGAAGTTAATTTTCAATTCCTTGAAAGTGTGTTGATCTTTGTATACAAATCCTTCTTTTAAGCTGTTGTAAAAATAACGAAAGAATGGATGAATGCCAACCATCTTATCCTTAACTTTCCCGACAAAAATTAATTTTCTTGGTGTCTTTTCAAAAATTTCCTTTAAAGGACTTCCTAATTTTTCCACAAGCTTTCCATACTCTATTCCTGGAAAAATTCTTTCCTCATTTAATTCTCTCAAAATTAGAGCTTTGCAAACACCTTGAATGAGGATTTCCATTTCTTCTAAAGTCCTTGGTGCTTCTTTATAATCACGCAGCTTCTCAAGAGCTTCTTTTGGTTTTTCGTAATTATCTGCTATCACTTCAAGTATTTCACAAAGTTCTTCAAAATAGGCTGTACTCACAATTCAAAATTATGAAGTTAAAACATAAATCTTCTTGAGAAAAATAATTATTATGGAAAGACCTTTTGTTTTACTGTTTTTATTGGTTCTGGTTATTTTCATCTCTGGTTGTATAGGTGGTGGGGAAGAAAAGCCTTCTGGCGTAGGTTTAAGCTCAACCTTAACTTCAGATACAAAAAAAGTTATGGCTTCTTCACCAGTAACTTTTGTATTAACTATAAAAAACCTTGCTTCCGAAGTAGCAGAAGACATAAAAGTCCAGCTTTTGAATTTAACCGGATGGCGAGTAGAAAATGAAATCCAAGAACTTAAAGAGCTAAAACCAAATGACCTCTACAAGTTTTCTTGGGTTGCTTATGCGCCATCTCAAAATAAAACTTTCATAGCAACCACAAATGTTTTCTACTATATGAGAACAAAAGCAAACATAAAATTGAGAGTTTATGACAATGAATATTTAAATACTCTTAATCAAGAAGAAAGAAATAAAATTAAAGAAAAATCTGCCCTATTGTCTTCAATGATGAGTAAGAATACACCGGTAGGTGTGCAAATAAACCTTAAACAACCTTTTATCTTAACTCGCTACAGAGAAACTTTTCCTTTTGTTTTAGAAATAAAAAATGTTGGTTCAGGTGAAGTATATAGTGATACAAGTAATTATCCTCCACCTGAAAGATATAAAGAATATGTGAGGTTCGAGTTCAACAGTAATTCAACTCTACAATGTGATTTTGATGATGGTGAGCTTGTAAAACTTTATAACAAGAGCAAAAGTATTGTATGTAGACTTGCAGTAAGTAAAGAAGATGTTAAAAATTATACTGACATTTTTATAAATTTCACTGTAAGCTACACTTACTTTGATAAAACTTCAACACAAATTAAAGTGTCTTAATCTTTTTTAATTAAGTAAGGAAAAATAAATTTATGGAAATAAAGAAAAAACTGAGAGAAAAATTATACAATCTTTCTCTTGCTCTTACTCACAAGACACCAGCCGAAATTTCAGCAATTTTGAAAAAAACATTTAAAAAAGAGGGAGAAAAAACCGAAATTAAGGAAGTACCTATTTCAATAAGATTTATTGTTCCTTTCATAATAGTTTTTCTGGCTTTTATTCCAACCCAATCGTTTTTAAGTTTTTCTATTTTAGTGATAATCTTCATTGTATTGATTGTTCTCTTTTTTATTCTTTCTCTTCGTTTTGGTGCTTTGAATTTTATTCAAACATTGATTGACTTATTTATTCCAACCATTACAATTATGGTTGTTTTACTCATTTGTTATTTTATTGGCTCGCCAGATTATTTCAAACTTTCAAAAAAAGTTGAATATGGTTTTTTCATAGTGTTTGTTTTTTTTATCATTTCACTTGCAGTTGCTGGAATTATATCATATTATGGAAATACTTACACCAAACTGAGTATAGGTTGTACAATATTAATTAGTGTGTTGTTTTTCATCATACCTTTTATTATGAGTAGTATAAGTCCGTATAGTATTTGCATGCAACTACCATACATCTCTCAATATTGTAATCCTAGAGAAGTTAGAGTAAAAGGACCTGAAATTGTAAAAGTTCCTCTGAGTGGTGGAATTGCTTTAACATTTTCATTGCCACAAACTTTATATGCTGGTGAACCTTTTGATTACACTTTTACCTTAATAAACTACTATGAAGATTCGATTAATTTCCAAATCAAAAAATCTTATGCTCTTAGTACATATGGTTCTAAGGTTAAATTTGTTTACCCATTTACTCAGAGAATAAATGTTTTAAAAAGAGGGGAGTTTTATCAAGATGGTGTACTTGTTGATCCTTCTCAATTTACAGTTGAGGGTGTAGAAGGTTGTCCCTATTATGAGTTCGAATTGGAAAATGGTGAAAAAGTCGAGTGTGCTAAAGATAAGCCTTGTGGAACAGATAAAGAAAGTTGTATAAAGATCGGTTATAAAAAATGTGAATGCGCTGATTGGTTGAAAGCTACATGTTCTGGTTCTGATGTTAAACTTGGTATGGAAATTCAACATACAGGGTTTCTTATAGGAAATGCTTCATTGTATTATTCTAGTGTAACTACAAAGCCTGCACCAGCGTTTAGCTTGCTTCAAGGACCATTAAATGTAACAATCGAGTTCCAACCAAATCCTTATATAGGCCCACTTCATTATTATAGGAATGATATTTCAATGTATGTCACAATAGCTAGTAGGAGTGGTGATATTGTTATTGATGAGTTCAATGTTACTCCGCTCACAACAATTATCACAACTATAGACAGGGAGAAGAAAAAGAAATTAGTTGAAACTGTTGGTACAGAAGTTATTTGGTGTGAAGATGTATCTGGAACTTTCATACCAAGTAGAGAAGGTATTACAAAACTTTTTTGTAAACTTAAACCACCGCATGTAAAAACCGAATTAATTGATCTTGAAAGTGGTCAAACAATAGAGTTGAACAATGTAAGTTTCGATAGGGTTGTATATTATTGCAATAAAATAAAACCAAATGAAACTGAAAATAAAACAGGGCATATTTTTTGGAGCAATTACTGGGAAAAAATTTATCAGTCTATAGAAGAAAGTGGTTTGTGTGAAATGCTTAAAAAAGAAAAAAATACAACAGAAGAAACTATTGTTGAAAATTCTCTAAAGTTTGTTAGCATATACATTGGTGTTAACTATACTCGTCATTCTGTCTTTGAAAGTTCTTTAATTACCCCATATACAAGAACAGAAGAATGTATCAATTTTTCTAAAAAACAAAAGTAAAAATATTACTGTCTTAATCTTTCTAGTCTTGCCCATTCACAACATTTTTCATGATCACAACCTATATTTGGATCGAGACCTATACATCCTCCACAGTTCTCTCTTATATCCTTAAAACTTCTCCCACAGTTTTTATTCACATTATTCCAATCCCTTGCACCTCCACATGCATCTAAAATTTCTCCAATACAAATTGTTTTATCAGCTAATGGTAAAAATGGTATCATGCCTCTTGAGTAAAGAACATAAATTAATAGGATCATTACAATAACGCCACCAATTATAGCTATGATTGTTGCAGGCTCGACTCCTTTAGAACCCATTTTCATATAATTATTTTTATTTTTCCATATATAAATTTTCCTAAACAAGAGTAAATGAATAGTCGTTGCTTGTTTTGACAAAAAACTTAAGTTCTGGGTTTCTGTAGTCATTTGTTCCATCGTAAACTATATACTTGAAGTTATCCTTAATGCTTACTTCAACTATTAAAGCGACTGTTGAATTACAAGTCGGTTTAAACACCACATCAACACAATTTAAAGAAAGAGTTATTTTATCGTCAAAGAACTCTGTATTTTTTATTGTTTGTTCTATAGTGGCTCTTATAGAATCTTTGTTTGAACTGCAATCAAAAGATTGAAGTGATCTACTTATAGCTTCACCAATAGAATCGTTATCCAAGAATCTTTCTTTAGCAAGTTTATACAGATTAAAGAAATTGCTTTTAATTGAAATAGAAATATTCGAAGTTTCATATAGAGAGAAGAAATTTGAAGAAATCTTTAAATCTTGATTGCCCCCAGCTTTAATGTTTAAACACTCTTCACTTTCACTAATATCAACTTCATTGTAGCTGGCATCTAAAAACTCTAAAGATTTTGTATATTGATTCAAATAAATTAAAGTTAATTTTTCTATGTTCTCTTCAATATTAGGTGGATAAATTTTATCATATTCCCTCCATATCGGCAAATTGTTATATTTTGGTATGTTATCAGGTAATTTAGTATAGCCTCCATTTTTAAATACATCATAAATTGCCTGAGAAAAAGAATATTCTAAAGCATAAGGTAGTCCAATTTTAACCATTTCCATTCTATTGACAGCCTTTATTATTTCAACTTCTTGAGAAACTATACTTCTAGAAACTCTTGTGCCTATAAAAAGGTTCATATAGATTGCTTCCGCAGATAAACCAAAAACAGTTATCAATAAAGCTATTGCAACAGGCCCTATTCCTTTCATCTTCTCACTCTGTTGTATGTTAATGTTATCTCCTCGATTAAATTGTTCGGATTATATGGTTTAAAAATGAAAGCAGTGCCTGGATATTCTTTTGGCTCACAGTTTTGTGGTGGAAGTATAAAAGATGTTTTGTTAACTAACCTGAAACAATTCGTGTCAGCGAGGAGACCTATTTTTTCTATAAGAAAATTTTTCATTTCATCATTAAAACCATTCACATTTCTTTCAGACAAAATTCTGTAGGCTGAATAGCTCTCGTTATAATTTAAACGAAGGAGAGAAACCATAACTAAATCTGAAAAACTTTTGTCATACTCAAAAACTAGGTCTGTATAAATATGATATTTATATGTGAAAACGAAAATTGCAAAAGATAATATTAAAAATGCATTTACTATTAAACCTATTAATACAAAAGTCAATACAGCTAAGCTTTTATTCCAAACCATTCTACCACACTCACTATTATTCTTCCTACATGAACTTTACCATCATGATATTTTATGAGTATAGGTAAGCCTTGTGAAGAAGCAAAGTTTCCTGAGTAAAAGAAATTTTCTGTTTGTTCTGGTGCAAAATTTTTGCCACATTTAACTAAATCTTGTGGCTCCCAAAGTGTAGATAGAAATCCTATACCACAACCTATTGCAGCCCCCAAAGCTGTTCCAAGTCCTGGAACTACACTTCCTATTCCTGCTCCTATTACACCGCCTACACCACACCCACCAATTCTTCTTCCCCAAGAGGCAGCATCTGTTTTAAAGTTTTCTATTAAACAATCTGTAAATTGATTTGAAGAAGGTTTAGCCGTAAAGTTTGAATTTGCAAGAGTAATAAACCAAATTGTGCAACCATGTTCTTCTTCACAATCCTCAAGATCACTTATCACTACTAAAGAAATTGTGTTTGGATAGCCCACTCCTATATCTTTATAGTTTTTCAAAGCTTGAGAAATAAAATCTGATGAATTTAGACTTTTACTACCACCTTTTGCACTTGCCAAATAATCAAGTTTTTTACTATCAATTAAACCTCTATGAATTTTTCCATTTTCTTCATAACACAATTTTTCATGAGATATCAAAACATTTGCCAAATTTATGCTTCGTCTTTCAACATCAGAAGAAATTGTTGTGATATGAATTTCTAATATTCTAGAAATAAAAAACCAATAAAGAAGTGCTATTACAGCTATAAAAAAAAGCCCTTCTAATATTGCATTTACTGTTAAAGCTAATCCTTTATTCAACTTTTTCTGCGTGGATTGAGTAATATGAGTCACCATCCTCGAAAATTTTTTCTATTTTGAAAAAGTTCACATTCCTAAAACTAAAATCCTCGATGGGAACAGCATACGAGTGTAAAGCAGATGTTTTTTCTCCGTATGTAACTTTGTAGTTTGGGTTAACTTTAATCATTCTATTGTTTGTCTGAATATTATAGGTTATAGTTCTTGATGGAATATAGCTTATCTCAATTCTGTAAGTTGCTGCACCACTAACTGTAATGAAACTTGCAAGTTGTTTTGCAACTGCTTCTGCAGACGTTTTTGAAAAAATGTCTGTTATTATTTCTAGAATTCTAGGAAAAATTTGAAAGAAAAATATAAAAATCATAATTATTATTGCAAGCACACCGATTGTATCTGAAACTATTGTTCCTTTCATTCTTCTCACGAGACAGGATAAATGGCTTTACATTCTTCTAGAGTAGGTTGGAAAATGTTTAGTTCTTCACAGCCCTTTGGTGGTATATCGTTCCAATTCACACTTTTTCCTCTGACTAAATCAGCACAAAAAGCCTCGTATTTTTTTCTACATGCTAAAGATGTGGCTTGCATTTTCTGCCAAGCTATATATTTCCAAAAAATTACTAAAGATGCGCTTATTATTAATGTTATAACAACCAAAAGAAAAATTGTTTCTTGTGCTATACCTTTCATAAATTAAATTATGTTTTTAGAAAATAAAATCAATGGGTTTTTTTAATTTTAAGTTGAATAAAACTAGCAGTAGAGGAAATTGTATATTCCCCATTACAAAATGTTTCAGAGCTGTTCCTGCAAAGAATTTTTTCTTCCTTATCACATGAAATACTTACTTTTAAATAAGCATCGCCTGAACATATATTAACATCTCCTCCAAAAGTAATAAATTCAAATTTTCCTAGGAACACTTTTCTTTTTTCACCAGTTTTGTTTAATTCCACAAATATTATGTAATCTGGTAGAGTTAAAATTATATTATCAGTAAGAGTAAACTCTTTTTCTTCAGTTTCTTCAAAAACTACGGCTGGAATATACGGTGCGCGTGGAGCTCCAGAACCTGGTGGTGAATAGAAATAGGGTGAACCTTTATAAATTGGAAAAGAATAAAGAAGTACATTGTAGGTAGTGATCATGACATGTTCTGTCACACGGACTGTGGAAATATATATTTTTTGAGATTCTTTTGAAATAATTGAATCTGCACATTCCAAAATAGTTGCACATTTTACTTTCTTGTCGTATTTGAACTCTTCCCCAAACCATACTCTCCCTTGCGCTCTTTCAAAACCTCCTGTTGATCCAGACCCTAACTGACATATACAGTCAATTGCTTCTGCTACATGCGCCTTTTCCAATTTCTCACCTTCCCCAACAACAACTTCAATAGGATACACATCAGCTAGAGCCTCACACACTCTAAGCTCATCTCCCATATATTCCTTCAAAAGCTTTTTTGCAAATTCAGAAGTAGCTAACTCATTTTTCGAAACAGGTAAATTGTAGTCTGGATAAACTTCTTTACAATATTTCTCCGTGATACTAGCCGCCAAACCTTCTGCACACCTGTAATAAGCACAAAGCACAGCTTTTTCAAAATTACTTTTTTTTCCACCTCCTATTATGTCTAAATAAGAATACAGGCTACCAAAAACTCTTCTTATCGGTGGTAAAGAAACTATGAGAATAAAACCACAAATAATTGCAGTAACTATGAGAAAAAAATAGTTACCATTAGCTTTTGTCATAATTAATTTTTTGTTTTTTTAATTTAAATTAGCATGTAAATTAACAACCAAAAAGAAAACCAGCAAACCCAATCTTTTCACAAATAGTTTTTTTAATAGTTTCAAAGCCATTCTCTATCATTCTCCCAAATGCAGGCACCATTTTTGTGAAAACAATCGTCATAACTACAATACCCACTATTAAAAGCACTGTATACAAAATTGTTTCCATCGTTATGGCTTTGATTTTAAACACCTTTTAAAAACAAATTTTCTATTATTTTTTTGCCAACCCAATAAAATAAAGCCAACGCTATTAATAGTAATATCATCAGTACTACTATTAACATTGGTCTGTTTAATGCCTTTTTTTTCATTGCAATCCACCCAATTGCGAAAAATTCAATATGCTACTAATACCAAAGTAAATTGTACATACTGTTATTGTATAAATTACTATTGCAATTAACATTAATTTGCCTAAGTTAACCAACTTGCTAACTTCATCATCCCCATAATTTATTTCTCCCAAAAAATTTGATATCAAACAAACTACCTCTACTAAATAAATACCAACAATTATTTGAAAGAATGGAAACGGTATTTGTTTTCCTACATCTAAAAGAATGGGGAAAATGCTTTCACCGGCTTCCCCAAAACCAGTTTGTTGAAAGAATTTGTTCACATCCTCTAGCGACTCTCCAAAAAATGAAAAAATAAAAATAACAATAGCCATTAAACCGACAACTATACCTGCAGAAAGTGGAGCGAAAATCCAGGCTTGAATTTGCATATCAGAGGTGGTTTCTGAGAGAATTTCATCAGCCATATTATTAACTTCATTCGCATCCTTCAAAAACTCTGACATGTATTTTAAAGCTAAAGAAAGAAAATACATTCCTTTTTTTGATATATCAACTAACAACTTAAAAGAAATTGTAATAAGTCGAGATGGATAAGAATTAATTACACCAACCTTTTCATCAAAAATGGCAGAGTTCAACGTCATTCCCAAAGATTTTATATTACTTAAAATCTTCTTAAAAACTTCAAAAATTTTCAGAGTTTTAATTTTTGGTAAAATTTCCTCTATGTTTTTTTCTATTGGCTTCCCAGAACTCGACACAACACTTAAATGAAATAATGCTACTGGCAACTCATCTTCTATTTTTAGAATTTCTTGATTTTTTTGAACATCACTAATTGAAGATAGGAATGAATAAATAACCACAGAAAAAGCTAACATAACTACTACTAACAAAGAATAAACAAACTGCTCGGTTGAAAATATAGTTTGAAAAGAAAGAAGATTGTAAACCAAATATGATATTAAAGGAATGGTAAAAATTATTGAAACAATAAATGCTATTCTTTTTCGTTTTTTAAAAGACTCTTTTTCTTTCATCTCAACTTGATGATAAGAGTAAGGTTTAGCAAAGAAATATTGTTTTAGAAATAGATAAATTATAAACGGCAGTAAAAAAATATAAGAAAAAGCTATCAACTCAGGTTTTGCTATTTCTGGTACGAAGACTATCATCATAGGGAAGAAGATGAGAACAAGTAATGGTAGCAAAAGACCGAAAGCATTTAATATTCTTAGTGGCGTTCTCATGGCTAGCGCGTACTTTTTCATTCTGGTTTTAGTTCCTTCTAACATTATCTCCACAGCTTCTCTAATATTCATTTCCATTCTTTCTGGGCCCTCATTTATGGAAGCTTTTAAAAGGGAAATTGCATTCACAAATTCGTCATTTTCTCGTCTCCATTTCTCAGAAAGTTCATCCAATCCAGTAGAAGCAGAGATAATATTTCCTGTTTCCAAATCCCATAAAATTTTTTTCAAGTCTAATCCGATGGGACCGCTAAGGTTCTGTGCTGCAAAAGCAATTGCTGCTTCAAGACTATGATTAATTTTCAAAGAAATAGACATATAAATTATTGCCATAGACATTTCTGAAGCGGCCTTTGCTCTAAAATACTTTGTGTAGAAAGTTGTATAAGTGAAGAGATAATAAAAAGAGGTTAACGAAAGAATTAGTAGCAGTAAAACCATACTAGATGAAAGAAGATTTAAAATGTAGAATATGAGGGAAAATAAAGAAAAAATAAGGATTGGTAAGAGTATTGCTAGAGAGACTACTCCATTTGGTGTTATCCTAAGATGGCAGAAATTTATTTCTTCAGTTAGCTTATTTTCTAAACTCCTTGGAATAGGTAATTTAACTCTATCAAAAAAATTACACAATCTCTCGTAAACACTAAATTTTCTATTTAAATATTCTGCCTCTAAAAATTCTCTATAAACGCTTCTTGAATTTTCTCTCATTTAATCTTCTCCTTAAACCAATTTAGCCATCTTTCATAAATCATCTTTGAATCAAGACCACCAACTTCTTCTCTAACCTGTTCTGAAATCATGTGAAACATTTCATTGCTTTGAACTACCATCTCAGCTTCCAAAATATCATCTCTTCCCAATTCCCTGGCAAAATCAACCATTGTTTGTCTTATTTTTGCTCTTAGTAAAATGTTGTCCCAAACTGCATCCCAATTTCCATGCCACTCTCTAACACGCTTAGCAATTTCATTCAAAACATAGCTCTCGCCATTAATTAAAGTGTCTGTAGGTTTTAGTCTATCTTCTTTAGCAGAATATTCCATAAGCGTGACGAAGCCTCCTTCATCCAAAGGATCTTGTTTCCAATGTTTTCTCACTTCTGTTAGCTCCGTCACGCGCCTAAATCTTCTCAAACCATCCGGTGTCTTGAGCAAATTGCAAATTGTTATAGCATCCAAGGCTTTAAAGCTTGTTGGTGGAACTTTTAAGTCATTTACAACCCTATCATAAACTCCATAAGCCGATTCTCCGTGAATTGTGCCAGCAACGAGATTTGCCAAAGCTCCGATTCTCATTGCCTCGAACAAGGCCAATGCTTCACTGCTTCTTACCTCACCTATTATCAAAACAGAATCTCCTAATCTCAAAGCAGTCCTTAAAGCTTCTTCTGCCGGAAGCTCTGCTTCAACCCTTGTTATAACAGATCTAGATTTCAATCTTTCTATGTTGTAGCCTAAATTCATGAGCTGCACTGCCGGAAGCTCTAATGTATCTTCAACAAGACAAAGACGGAACTTTTTCATAACTTCAAGCATTATAGCTCCTAACAAGCTTGTTTTGCCTGAGCCTCGACCTCCAGCAACAAGCAAGCTTCTACCTCCATCAACAATAAAACTCATAACTCCAGCATACAAAGAATCAAAAAACCCTGCTTTTATGAAAAGTGGGAAAGTCCATGGCTT
>JAWBTN010000080.1:0-5164 GCA_039000415.1 Candidatus Aenigmatarchaeota archaeon
TTAGATCACCTCACAAATGTTCCATAAATCAAACCTGATATAGTACAGAATATTGTGATAAGAATAACATAAGCTAAAGTCCTTTTTGTTCCCATTATTTTCCTTACAACAAGTATGCTTGGTAATGAAATAACAGGGTCTGCTAACAAGTATGCAAGCAGAGGACCTCTAGCCATACCTAAACTCAAAAATGTTTTAGCCATTGGTACTTCAACAAGAGTCGGAAAATACATGAAAACTCCAAATAGAACAGCAGAAAGGTTTGCTATTACAGTGTTATTTCCAACATATTTAGCAAGGAAATTTCCTGGTAAGATTGCTGTGAGTATACCTGCTACGAACACACCAACCAAAAGCAACGGAAAAATGGTTTTGAAAAACCTGTAAGTATCTACCAACCAATTTTTAATTTCGTCTCTTTTAAACCACAATTTAAGAATGATTGAAAGAAGCGATATTAGGATAACTAAACCAATTATCCTTATACTTTCGAATATCTTCCAAGCACCAACGATTAAGATTGAAAATAAGATAGCAAAGAAGATCAACAACCTATGATACTCCAACCTTTTGACAATTCTTTTGTGGAATGGCAACCCATCTATACCATCCAATTTCCTTTGCTCTTCTATTAGTTCACTTACAAGCTCTTTATTTTCTTCTTTCTCCTCTTTGAAAAATTTAGATATACACATTCCAATTATTACTGCAAACGTTACAGATAGCAATATCCTAGAAACTGCAAGATCCCACCCAATCAATACTCCAGTATAAATTATAGCAAGGAGATTTGTAGCAGGGGCAGTGTATAAGAAAGCTATTGCAGGACCTATACCAGCTCCTTTCTTTTTTATTCCTGCAAATAAAGGCAAGATCGTGCATGAGCAAACAGCTAATAACAATCCAGCAACTACTGACAAAGGATATGCTATATGTTTTGGAGAATTCTTACCAAGATATTTTAGTATCTTTTCTTTTGGCAAGATAGCTGACATAGCACCAGCGATAAAGAAAGCTGGAATCAAGCAAGTCAGGACATGTGCTCCTAAATAATCAAAGAGTGCATAGATTCCACTATTAATTGCCTTTAGGACGATATCTTGAATCATTTGCTCATCTTCTTTACAATTCTTATAATATCAATAATTTTTGGATTTACAAGACTGTAGGCAACCATCCTTCCCTCTTTTCTTGACTTTATTATACCAACATTCTCAAGGACCCGCAAATGTTGTGAAATAGTTGGTTGAGCTTTTTTAGTAAGAGGGACGAACTCGCATGCACAAATTTCCCCTTTCTCTAGAAGTTCTACTATCTTTAATCTTGTTGGATCTGAAAGTGCTTTAAAAATTTTTGATGACATTTTAAATATATTGTTATATTCGAATATATAAATATTTAGTATTAATAATATAGCGAACATTCTAGAAGTATAGGAAAATTAAAATTTTTATTTTACATTAACCTTCTTACCTCTACGCAAATCTTCATTTCATTATCAACCTAAAGCATATAAAGTTTAGCAAGGACGCCGAGGATATGGAATGAACTCCAGTTTGGACTGTTTTGTTGGAATTAGCATTTTCTGACATGCTATTGAATATTATGTGTTTTTGGTCCCTGATATAGTTAATAGGTATTATAGAGAATTATGGTTTTATGATATTGAGAATGGCACATTAAGTAGATTAAGTTTTGTTCAATATCCTTTTATGGTTTTAGAGGATAAAGATACAAGAAAATTCTTAATAGTAGATGTGCCTAAGGGTTATGTTTCTTTTGTTTATGACTACTTACAAGATAAGGTTATAGGTGTTATAGGCAATTATCCCTGGTATCCTTTTTATACTGATGGAGAATTGACATTAACTTTGTGATGTTATGAGCTTGCAAACATATAGGTCAAAATTTAGCGGAGATATAATAAAAGCCTTAGTAAAGGCATCTAGCGAAATACAAGAAAGTTTTTCAATCATATCTATTGATTTTGATGCAAGCACTGGCGAAAATGTTTATATTGTAGAAGCTAGTGAAGAGTTTCATTCAAAAGCTACTAGCTATTTATGAAAATTGTTTATTTTTTTGAAAACCCGTTAATGTGCACACAATAACAAGGACAAAAACCGAGAGTTTATTCAACACACTATTTATTCCTCATATAATTTCTTTTTTTATCAGGTTTTTCATTTCTTTAATCAGTATTTTGGTATTTTATTTGGCTGGTAGTCAAACTGGTTGATAAATCGACAAATTAGCTAGGAAATTGTTATATTAACAATTAATGTGCACAAAATAACAAAAATTTTAAGAAATTATCAAACAGATCAAAAAAGAGAACATTGTTAAAAGTAATAAATATTCTGAGAATGATCGTTCTTTCTATAGTCTATGTCTTTTTTTGATAGAACGAATAAATGAAAGTAAAATAGGATTAGGATTTAAAGGTTTAGAGGAATATTCGGGATTAAAGGCAACTCCAACATAAAAGGGATGGTTGCTAAGTCTAACTACCTCAAGAAAACCATCCTCAGAAAATCCGATTGGCTTTAATAAGGATTTTTTAAGAATTTCATAATTATCTATATATTCAGAATGTCTGTGTCTTTCATAAATGGTAAATTTTCCAAATATTTCTTCAGTCTCTTTACTTTTCTCTAGAATAGTTTTATGTAAACCAACTTTTAAACTGCTATGCTTAACTATAGGAGTCTTTTTGAGCATATGTTTAACAAACTCGTTAACTAAGAAATAAAACCCACCCCCGACGCCTAATATAGGTATTTTGTTTTTCCTTGCTACCTTAAGCAATTCATATTTTCTCTTAATATTTTCATAATCATTAAGTAGCACAATACCATGAATTTTAAAATTTTTTCTTTCAATACCCCAAACTATATTAACTTTAACATTTTCTTTAATTCCAGCGGATTTTAATGCATCTATAAGAGAAACATATGAACCATAAGATTCCATATTATCTGCTATCAGTAAATTAATACCTTTTTTAAGGTTAATTGCTTTTCTGGCAAAGCTCTCTAATTTATATTTCTTTTTGATTTTTTTCTTAATATGGAACTTATTTAAAATTAGGTGTGGGATTTTATTTTTTAATAGGAGGGATGGTATCTTGTAAATTGTGTCAACAAATGGTATATAAAAAACATTACTTATTGTCTCTTCTTTGATAAAGTTCAAAACCTTTTTATCAACTTTAGTATCTCTACTTCTACAAATTATAACATCTGGCTGTATTCCCATCTGGGTTAGCAGTAAGAATGACATCCTTACTAACTTGGTTTGAGAACTTGAAATTGAAGTAGTAGACTTATGAAAGTTCATTAATGGAGCGATTAAGATACCGAATGTTTCGTATTCATGAGACAATTCGGCTATTGTCTCTAAGAAAAGTTTATTTTCGACATCTCCAACACTACCACCAACTTCTAATAATACAACATCACATTTCCTGCTAGTAAGAGCTTTTTTATACTCTTCTTTTAATGACCTAAACGTCAAAATTTTTCCTTCACCTTTATCTTTTCCTATAATCTCATATAGTAATCTACCATTAGTTATGTAGGAGTCTTTATTCAAATTAATTTCTAAAAATCTTTCATAAACACCAGAATCAGAGTCACATTCTGTTCCATCTTCAAGAACAAAAACTTCTTCTCCTAATGCCCTTAATTTCTGAGGTTTATGATATTTACACATACTTCCTGTATTAAAATTAAGATATCCATCAAACTTTAGTGGACGGATATCAATACCATTTTCTTTTAATAAATAGCCAATAGATGCGGAAATATGTGTTTTTCCTATTTCTGAAGCTCCTCCTCCATAAACAACTATAAATTTCGTTCTTTCTTTAACCATTTTATAATCGCCGGTAATTGTTTGATTGAAGAAATGTGATAATCTGCTTTTCGGTTTTTTAATCCTATTGTTATAAAACCATACTTTTTAGCTCCTAAAAGCTCATCGCTATCGTGTCCCAAAAATACTTTATTTTCTCCATTTTTGAACAGTTTAAATAATTCTGGTTTTTCCATCTTACATGAATTAGAAGTATACACTCTTTCAAAATACTTTTCTATTTTCAATAGTTTGAGAATTTTTCTCATTTCTTTATTAGAATAAACACTATCCCTGACGCCAATGATTTTTATTCCCATCACCTTAAGTTTACGAAGAATTAATCGTGAGTATTTATGAAGTTTAATGTATTTCCTTAAATTCTTAAATTCAAATTCTATGTATTCTTTTGCTAATTTTTTGTAATTTTTTAAATTCATAGCTTTAAAATATCTTTCTATAACCTCTCTATATCTCAATTCTCCTTTCATGCCCGCTTTTGCAAGAGTTGGAAAGATTTCATTATCAATCCTTTCTACTAATTTTAAGTTTATTTTATATTTCCTAAAGAAACTGTCAGTTAACTTTATATATGCTTTTCTGTCATGGAAAATCCAAATTCCAAAAACATCAGAAAGTAGAATAAGTTTTTTCATCCTTCAAATACCTCCATTACTTTGTTCTTTACGTATTCTACATCTCCCATTATACTGAATTTTGGGATGGTAACATCAATTTTATGGAAAAACATCTCACATCTTTTTCTTGCCAATTTTTCGGTATCAATACTTTTGCCAAAATAATTAAATTTATTTAGGCAAATATAGGCCCCGCGCATTAAAAATATTGGTAAATTAATGAGATTATTTTTGGAATGATGTTGCTAAATACATCATCAATCTTAGTGTGCATATATAACTTGTCATTCTAAAAAAATTTAAGTTTTATTCTTTGTTATGTGATGTTAATATTAATATAGCGAACATTCTAGGAGAATAAATAACAAGAACTTTAATTTATTTTATCAATCTTCTTTACACTACGCAAATCTTCATCCTTCTATCAATTTGAGGCCTCATCGGGTAGTGTAGCTTGTCAGACTTGCAATATTATTACTACTACTTCTTTACAATGCCTCTTGTTTATCCTTCACAAAGTTTTCAATAACATTCATAGCTTCGACAACAGCTTGCGGAGTAGCAGTATAGAAAGTCTTTCTTCCTCTTTCATTACCGTGATTTATTTCTCTTTTTATCAAGTAACCTAAAGTTGCAAGTTGTGAAAGCTTGTTAACGATGTAGTTATAAGA
>JAWBTN010000081.1:0-5148 GCA_039000415.1 Candidatus Aenigmatarchaeota archaeon
GCTTGGATTTTCTGTAAAGTTTAAGGAGTAGAAAAGGGATAATTAACAAAGAAAGAAGGAAGGGAGCAGAGCCTATTCTTCCTACAATCTCTAGAAAACCCGAAAGTGAGAAAATGTTTATTCTTTGAAGTTCTGCTACTGAAATGTTAACTAATAAACCCTTACTAGGGTCCATAAAACCAAGCATCACAAGAAAGGCAGAAACTATGTTACCCCAACCCAAAAGAAACGCTACAATGTTTGTTGGAATTAAAATTATAAAGTACGGAATTAAAAGAGTTTTGATTTCTTGAATAGGCTTTCCTATTTCAATTATCAATTTTCTTTGATGTATCATTTCTTCTATAATCCTGAAAAAGAAAAGAAAAAGTAAGCAGGTAGTGAGAAGAATTAAAATAAACCAACCTCCACCCCAATTCCAGACAAAAAGCAAGTTAGAGACTATTGCAAGAATATAGTAAGGAACTGATTTTTTCTTCAAAGCAAGAAAAACTGAAAAAACAGAAAGAAAAGTATAGAAAACGACTACAGGATCGTTATCACAATAGCCTGCCATGCTCACGCCAATGAAAGTCGGAGTTAAAACAGCAAACAAAGCAGTAGCTAAACCTCCCCATTTATTTGATAAAGATTTGCCTAAAAGAAAGGCTGCGATTGCTCCTAAAGCGACCATTATTAAAGGGGAGATTTTCGCTATAAATTCGAATGAAATGTTACCAAAAAAAAGTTGAGCAATTTTGTAAAATAGAATCATCGTATATTCAAAGCCTTGTTGAACCTCATAAGGCCTTCCTGGAGGATAATAACTTTGTAAATCCCAAGGTAATGGTAAATAATTGTTTTTCATTATTTCTAAGGCATGTCTGTAGTACCACCAAGGGTCATAGTCTAAAATTGTTTGAGCATCTAAGGTAGAAAGCCTAACATAAACAGAAAGATAAATTATAAGAAGTAGGATACAAAAAGTTATTACCCAGTTGAATATCTTACTAATTTCCATAAATTATATCATTATCTTTTTCTTTTTTAATATTAATTTGAAAACCTCTACAAGCTCATTTTCAAATCTCTCCCAAGTATAGTGTTTAGCTAATCTTCTATTCTTTTTTCCAATTTTGACTGTAAACTCTTTATTTCTAATCAGAGAAATTATCCTTTTACTGATTTCTTCCGAACTTTTTCTTTTTATAATTTTGTCTACTTGACCTATGGATATTGTAGAAACTATTGCACATCCTGAAGCCATAGCTTCTAAAATACTTAAACCGAAACCTTCGCTTAAAGAAGGTAAACAAAAAATTAAAGCTTTACCATAAACATCACTTAAAGCTTTACCCCTTAAAATTCCTTTAAAAATTACATTCTCTGGAGCTATTTTTTTAAGATTCTCTAAATCTTTACCTCCTCCAACTATTACAAATTTTGTCTCAGGGAGTTTTTTTGCTGCCTCTATAAGATATTCTAAACCCTTAAGTTTAATCAAACTTTTATCCATTTTAACACTCCCAACAAACAACACAAAATTTTCTTTTTTTCTAGGTTTGAATTTTTTAAAATCTACTCCTGGATGAATCAAAAAAATTCTTTTTGCTTTTAAACCAATTTTTTTACCTAAGGCTAAAGCAGAATTATTCTGAAAAATTATAGCATCAAAATCTCTTGATAAAAAAATTTTTTCGAAAAATTCAAAAATTCTTCCTGCTATTTTTCCTCGAACATCTTTCCAGTAAGGTCCAAGGATATGATTAACATAACAAACTATAGGTTTTTTTAAAACTTTTGATGCTAACCAAGAAGGAAAACACAAGTTACCGCTAGTAGTTAAAATAACATCAGCTTGTGAACCATACTTTAAAATAAAAGGAAGAGTAAAGTTCATCAAATATCTGTTAATAGGAATTCTTACGGTTTCGATTCCTTTATAAGATTTAATCTCTGGTTTTCCCGAAGTTAAAACTTTCACTTGGAAACCATTTTTTTTGAGAATTTCTGCTATTTTAAGCATTAAAAACTCTCCACCGCCTGTAAATTCAGGTGGAAAAATTTCATGAGTAATTAAAACTCTCATGTCAGCACTATTTTAAATTCTAAGCGATTAAATTAATAAACTGTGAAAAAATGCTAGGAAAAATTAAAAGTTTAGTTAGCGATAAAAGGTTTCCACATTTTTTACCATATGTCTTAGTAAAAAAATCTTTGCTTAAACTTAAATTAAAAGAACCTGAGAAAATTATTTTATCCTTAACTTTTGATGTTGAGTATAACCCTATGGTAGAAAATAAACACGTAGAAATTTTTCTTAAAAAATATAGAGATTTTCTTGAAAAAAATACTTCTACTCTTTTTGTTTGTGGAGAAATAGTCAAAGGAAATAGAGAATTGAAAAAATTTAGAAAATGCGAAATTGGACTGCACGGTTATGCTCATGAATTGTGGGGAGAAGAAAAATGGTGGTTAAATAAAAAGCCTATAGATAAAAAGATGAAAGAAGAGCTACTTAAATTATCTTTGAGAATTTTTACGAAAAAAAGAATCAAAAAACCAGTAAGCTTCAGAGCTCCTTATATGCTCTCTAATAAAGAAACTTTAAAGATATTAGAAAAATTTGGTTTTATCGTTGATTCATCAGCATCAACTTACTTAGGTGAAGAATTGCTTCCATCTAAAAATTCAAAAATAGTTTGCCTTCCTGTTTCTGCCAACCCGATAGCAAAAATAAAAAGAATTTTTCTTTTGCCTTTTGCTTTCTATACAATTTTTAACATGCAAAATTTTTGTAAGTTTGATGAGGAAAGACTAAGAGAATTTATAAAAATTGTTACTTCCTTTCAGGAAGCAAACGGAATAAAGCCACATCTTGTATTTCTCGCTCACTCTTATGAGTTTTTTAAGACAAAATTAGATTATTGCTCTCCAAAAAATTTTGAAACTCTTAAAGATATAGTTAAATTCTTAAAAGAGAATTATGAAATCGAGAGTTTAAGGATGAGAGAGTTAGCAAAAAGGGTTTTTAGATGAGCGTTCTTGTTATCGATGGTGAAAGTAACGCAGGCCTAACCATTACAAGATCCTTAGGAAGAAAGGGAATAGAAGTTGACGTTGGAGCTAGAACTAGCCTAGCCCCTAGTTTCTTCTCAAAATATTGTAAAAAAGGATTTGTTTATACTAATCCGGAGAAAAATGTAAAAGGTTTTGTGGAAGATTTAAAAAAAATTGTTGAGAGAAAAAAATATGAAATGCTAATTCCATGTAGCGATTTTACCATTCTTCCGATATACTTGAACAGAAATTTATT
Organism: Candidatus Aenigmatarchaeota archaeon; assembly: GCA_039000415.1. GTDB lineage: Archaea > Aenigmatarchaeota > Aenigmatarchaeia > CG10238-14 > SCSR01 > JAVZGQ01. The sequence continues at coordinate 3,296 of JAWBTN010000081.1, forward strand.
TGAAAAAAAAGTTAACTTGGCATTACCTAGTAACAAACTTCTTGAAATTGCTTGGAGCAAGTCTAGAATTTTAAAAATTGCAAGAAGTATCGGTATTCCAACACCAAAAACATTTTTTGTCAGTAAAATTGAAGAGTTAAAAAAAATCAAGAATAAAATAAAATATCCGGTTGTAGTGAAGCCCGAATCAAGTAAACATGTAATAAAAAATAAAATCTTGGATATGCAGGTGAAATATGCAAACAATTTTCAAGAGCTTGTTGAAAATTTTAAAAAATGCAGCTTTAATCGAAAAAAACCATTGATTCAAGAAGTTGTAAGAGGTTGTGGTCTAGGTTTTTTTGCTTTATGCAAAAAAGGAAAAATAAAAGCATTTTTTATGCACAAAAGATTAAGAGAAGTTTCAGTTGATAAAGGAGCAAGCACGTTAAGAGAAAGTGTTTGGAACCAAAAAATTAAGGATTATGGAAGCAAACTTTTAAAAAAAATTAAATGGCATGGAATTGCGATGGTTGAGTTTAAAATGGATGAAATAGAAAAAGAACCAAAACTTATGGAAGTTAACGGAAGGTTTTGGAACTCTTTACCTTTAGCTTTGGCTTCTGGAGTAGATTTTCCTTTTCTACTTTACAAGTTTATTAAAGGGGAAAGAATTAAAGAAGTTTTTGATTATAAAGTTGGAATAAAGTGTAGATGGCTTGCTGGTGATGTTTATAGATTAATAAAAATACTCAAAGGAGATTACAATAAAAATGTTTTCCATGAGCCTTTATACAAATCGATTAAAGATTTTCTTAAATTTTTTGAAAAAAATTTGCATTACGACACTTTTACTCTTGATGACCCAAAACCTGCGTTTGTAGATTTACTTAACTCAACCCAAAAGATTTTGAGGAAAGGAGTATGAAAGGAATTTTTCATGTTCATACAAAAGAATTTTCTTATGACAGCAAAGTAAGTTTTGAGGAAATAAAAGAGTTTTGCAGAAAAAAAGGCTTTAGTTTTGTCGCCTTAGCCGAACATTCCGGAAGTATGAATAAAAAAAAGATGAAGAAACTTGTAAAAAAATGCAAAGAGATGAGTAAAGAAGGTTTGATTTTTATTCCTGGACTTGAGATTCTAACAAAAGAAGGTTACGAAGTTATCGGAATTGGAATTAAAAAGTTTATTCATAAAAAACCTTTAGAAGAAACTGTAAATTTCATTCATAAGAATAAAGGAATAGCTATACTTGCCCATCCTTGCAAGTATAAAAATTTGCCTAAAAATTTAAGTGTTGATGGAATTGAAGTATTAAATTTTGAGTATGATGGATTTTTTCCTTGCCCAAAAGCCTTACAACTTTTAGAAAAAAATATGAAAATCTTCGGAATTTTTGGATTAGATGTCCATAGAAAAATTCATCTTAGAAATATTTTTGCCGAAGTTAAATGCAAGCTTAAAGAGAAAGAAATAATTAACACACTACTCTTAAGAAAATTTATGAATAAAAACTCTTTCTTAATTTTAAAACCAATAGATAAAGTGAACTCTTTTTATCACAGACTCTATTTATTTTTTCATGTCTGTTTTTCTTTGTTTAAGTTTTTAGGTAGAGGAATCTTTAAAATAATAAGAAAGTTAAAAATAAATAAAAATGGTTAGAATGTATGTACTCGGAATTCATGATAGCCACAATTCAACTGCCTGCCTTTTGAAAGATGGAAAAATAGAAGCATGTGTAAGTGAAGAAAGGTTTAAAAGAATAAAAAATTATATAGGAATTCCTCTCAATTCTATAAATTATGTTTTAAATTTTTGTAAAATCAAACCTGAGGATTTGGATTTAATAGTTTTATCCTCCAAGATTCTTG
>JAWBTN010000082.1:0-5104 GCA_039000415.1 Candidatus Aenigmatarchaeota archaeon
GAAGAAATCAATCCTTCTTCAACTTGTTTGCCTTCCGAAGTTGTAGACCACAACAATGGAACTTATTCTTGCAGTAAGTTGCCTTCGAGCGATTGGTCCATGACATATCACAATTTAACCATGAACGCTTCTAAACAGTACTACACTTCTTCAGAAGTGATAGAGAAACAAGACTCTTTTGTTATAGCAACCAATCCAAGAGTAGAAGCTTTAACACCAACAAGCAAGTGTAGAGCTAGTGAGTGTTTAAGCAGCGATAGCAATTATGGCTGGGGCGAGCTCTGGAATTTCTCTGCAATAGTTCAAGATTTGGATCAAGGAGCTTATGAGTTTGAGAGATTAAACATAAGCTTGTGGATTGATTTTGGCTCAGGTTACCAGCTCGTGAACTCAACAATCTGTTCAGCTCCAGATTGCTCCTCTCCAAAGACAATAAGCTTCCTTCAAACATTTACTTGTGAAAATATTGGAAGCTGGTCTTTCAAGATAAATGTCTCTGACTACTGGGGTTACAAGAACGAGAGCAGCGGAAGCATAACAATAAATCCTGATAGTGTGGAAGTTGAGTATATTTCAAGTCCAGAAAAGATTGATAGGGAAATTGGAAACACGGAAGGAACTTTTGTTCTCAGGATAAAAGATTTGGATAAAAATGAATACTTGCCTGCAAACGTTAATGCTTCATTCTATTTCACAAAAGATGGTTCAACATTTATTGTTAAAAATGAAACGAAAACTAACTCTTCAGGTCACATTGCCATAACCATTGATCCTGATTGCTCTTATTCTGTTGGAATACAGAAGTGGGACGGTGGAACTTCTGGTGATTATTGCTACTACAGTGAGAATTACACTCAAAGGAGTGGAGGTCCTTATGATGCTCCAAAGTACAACATTAGCGGACAAATAAAAGTCAATCTCTTGCAGCCATACTATCAGCAAATCTTCAATGTTACTCAGCAAATCTTGATAAGATTTAACACAACAAGCGATTGTTCAGCAGAAGGATTAATAGCAAATGCAACTTCACCAATTGCTCAAGTCAAGTTGAGATCACCTACAGGCCAATGGGAGACTTGTTTGCCTTTCAACAACGAATACGATGGTTGGTACAATTGTAGTTGGAACTCAACAGGAAAGAAAGAAGGTTACTGGAGCATAAACTTAACTGCAAGCAAGCTTCCAGACTACAACTTGAATGAAACTATGTTTGTTGATTGGTTCTGGTTAGAAAACTGGAATGCAACAAGCGAGAATGCAAGTGTTTATGTTTGGAACTATTCAACAAACTCTTGGCAAAAGATTGATTTGGATGAAGCCAAAGGTTGGAGCAGCAAGTTCAACTTCACCATAGATATCTATGATCAAGAAGGCGATACAATAAACTGCAGTTTGTTCATAAGCAAAGATGATCAAGAGAATTGGGAATATGTTGGGAGCTCTCTTGTTCAAGGCACAAAAGGAATTCCAACTGTCGGAATTTGTAGCGTTATTTACCAAGGCTTTTCTTGTGAAAATATAGGCAACAGAAATTGGTTCAAATGGCAAATTCAGAATGGTGAACCAGCAAACACTTACAACACTTCAGCTTTCAACGCTCCAAAGTTGAGTGAATCGCTCGTGAGCTTGAGCTTGATTGAAGGAAACAATGCTTACATCAACAGAAGCTCTGGAATAAATCAAGTAAGAAGGCTAGCTATAAATGTCTTTGATTTGGATAAATACGAGTATGTAAACAATACAAACGTTAGCTTCTGGGTAACAAACGATTCCTCCAATTATAGATTTGAAGCTGTAAACCAAACCGACTCTCAAGGAAACGCTAACTATTACTTTGATCCAAATTGTACTCACAGTGCAGGAATACAATACTGGAAAGCTGGTACAACAGATTCTTGTTATGTTGATTTGAACACTACAGATTTCACTTTAACAATAGTTGGGGATTTGATTGGTATAGTTCATCAACCAAATGGACAAGAGTTCTTAAGAGGAAGCAATGTTACTATAAATGCTAGCTTGTATGATGAATGTTCTGTACCAATTTCAGAAGCCACAGTAAACTTCACAATGAAATCCTTGCAAACATTACAAGAATTTGTTTGTTATCCTGTTGTTAATGATTCAAATGTATACAATTGTACTTTCAACACATCTTCACCACAAATAATGCCTGCACGCTGGTACAATATAAGCATGAAATCAAACAAAACTTACTACAACATCAACACAACAACAAAATACCAAGCATTCTGGATTGAAACTTCCCCAGAGTTAACAAATCCTGTTGCCATTCCAAGCGGAGATGGAGGTTGGGGTGAAAGCTGGTTGTTCAGAGTTAACTTCACTGATGAAGATTTGGATAACAATTGGGTGAAGCTATGGTTGAACAGGCACAGACCAACTGACCCAACCCAAGTTGCAATTAACCAAACTGTTTCTGGGATAAACATAACAGTTGAGTTCAACCTAACTGCTGCTTTCAGTGAAGACGATTTCAACACAAACAGAACTGTTGAGTTCAAGTTTAATTCAACAGATGCCCCACCAACAGGAAACCCAGAAGATCAAGCAGATACTGGTTGGCAATCTCTTGAGCTGAAGCCTGACAATGTTTCTATTAGCTTGATTGAGCCAATAAACGTAGTTTTCAACAGGAGTTCTCAGAAGAATGGTAAAATCAATTACACTGCACAGATAATTGATATCGATAGGAATCAGCCATTGCCGGGAGGGAGGACAGCCAAATTCTACTACACCAAAGATGGGAACAATTTCATCGATAGTGGCTTCAAGTTCACTGTGAGTGGGGGTTACGTCACTCAAAACATAACTTTGGATTGCAGCTATTCTGTAGGCCCACAATACTGGCTAGCTGGTACTGCAAACCAAACACCTGCTTATGCTTGGGAGCTCAAGAATTCTTCTGTGGCTAGCTTCACCATCATCACAGAAAATCTAACAGTAAACATCACCGCCCCGATTAATAATTATCCATGGAATGCTCCAAGGAGAGGAATAGATAACATAACACTTTATGCTGAAGTCAAGGATGATTGTGGCTATGTGAGTGGAGCCACTTTGGTGTTTTATGTTTATGATCCCAATTGCGCTGGAGGAATTTGTGATTGCACAAGCGTCACGGATTATGGCAATGGAACTTACAGCTGCACTATATTGGCATCGCAAACTTCAACTTGGAATACAGGTTGGCACAATGTAAGCGTTGAAGTGAGCAAGCAGTATTACAATGGTAGCTCAGACTTTCAGCAAGATGCTTTCTACTTGGCAACAATGCCTGACATCACTCCAGCAGGCTACCCACCAATAACAGCTGCTTCTACAACTGGTGATGGAGGTTGGGGTGAAATTTGGAAATTTGAAGCTTGGGTTGTTGATTGGGATAATGATGATGTGAATGTTTCCCTCTACTTGAACCTTAGTGGTAACTGGGTTTTGAGAAATTCAACTATAATTAAAGCACAAATTCCAACACAAGTAACTTTCTACGAAACGTTTAATTGTGAAGATATAGGAAACAACAAAGGTTACAAGTTTGTTGCCACAGATGTTTGGAATTATCAAGATCAGGAGAACAGCACTTTCAACATTTACAAAGATGATACCATAGTTGAATACATCACAGGCTCAGGAGAGCAAGTTAGCAGAGAAGGTAGCAATTCAGTTTTGATTAAAGTTAAGATTTTGGATTCCGACAGGAATAATGTTTTGGTTGGTGCTGATAGGAATGGAAGCCTTTACGTTACAGCAAAATCTCTTGGTGGAAGCGGCAACACTTCCACTTACATACTATATTACAAAAACAAAACAGATTCTGAAAGTATATTGACATTTAACTTTGATCCAAATTGTAGCTTAGGCGTGGGTGTACAAAACTGGAAAGCTGGTATCGAGGGTGATGCTTGCTACAAAGACAACCAGCCTGAGTATGGCTTCAACGTGAACATCACAGGACAGCTTAAAGTTGATCTCATCGCTCCAGTGAAAGGGAGTAATATCGTTGTCGGTGATGTTTTAATTATAAATTCTTCTGTTTATTCGGATTGTTCTAATGAAGGTCTTTTGAATGGTGCTAATGTAAAGCATGAAGCTAGATCACCAACCTTACAGTTTGAACGAATTCAACCTGTTCAAGATCAAGGCAATGGTTACTACAACTCAACATGGAACACAAGCTTCCACGTAGGTGGGAATTGGAGCTTCAGGATAAATGCAAGCTTGCCCAATTACTACAGCAACTCTACTTTATTCTTGAATTGGGTTTACTTGAACAACACCCCACCAGTTGCAGAGAACCTAAGCGTTACTCCAAGCCCAGGGAGTTGGGGAGAAAACTTCACTTTCAGTGTAGATATTAGTGATGCTCAATACGACAACGTGACTTGCAAGCTTTTCGTGTACACAGGAAAGCAACAGTGGGAATACAAGGGTAATTCAACTGTTAATTGGGGTGTTGGTAAGTGTAACGTAACTGTAAGCGACTTCACATGCCAAGACATAAACACAAGCTATTTCAACAGGTTTAAATTCCAGATAGAAGATGGTACGAACACTTTCAACACTTCAGAAGTTTTAGCACCAGAGATAACGAGAAATGATGTTTTGATTGAATATGTTTATGGGAATGAAAGTAGCGTGAATAGAAATGGCAATAATACAGCTTTGCTCGTCTTGAGAATTTTTGATACAATCAAAGGAAGTTATGTTGGAAGTGGTGTAGAAGGTAGAGTTTTTGTAACAACTGACGGAAACAATTATGATGCAGGCACAAGCAACACGACAAATTCTTCCGGCTATCTCAACATTTACTTCAACCCAGAAACAAGCTATTCAATTGGTAAACAAAAGTGGAAAGGTGGTACTTATGGAGATACTTGCTACAAAGATGCCAACACAACAGAAGAATTCAACCTCACAATAATAACAGACATGTTCAGTAATTTGCTTGAGCCATCTCAAGGCTCAGAATTCTTGAGAGGAGAAAACATAACTTTCATTTTCACCATCACAGACGAGCAACCTGTGGGAATAGATGGTGCAAACGTCAGTTTAACTTTGATAAATGAAAATTCTCAATCTTTTG
>JAWBTN010000083.1:0-5075 GCA_039000415.1 Candidatus Aenigmatarchaeota archaeon
ATGAGGATGTTTTAAACTTGATGATGCTTCAATGGGATTTGTACTCTCAGTTTTCTCCTCAAAGGAATGGGAGCAATCTGCTTTACAATAGAGATTTTCCATGGTACAACTCAAGCGAACTAAAAGCTTTATATCCAGATAAGAATGAGTTAAGAGTTGCTTTATTTAATTTGTTCTATTTACCTTCAGCAACTTACAGCATGAAGGAAGGGAAAAGAGTTTTTGGAATCAAGGCTGGTGAAACAAGCCTACTGGAAGCTAAGAAAGAATATGAAACTATATCAAGCTTGTATCCAAGTGGGAAGATTGGAAAGTGGAGTGAAGATCCTAGAGACTATTATTATGGTTGGTTGGGAGATAGAGCCGGAAATGGTTTGAATAACACTGTTGCACAATATTTGGGAATAGATCCTGGACTTGTATTTAGGGTGAAAAATTGGGTCGAATGGCTTAGAGAAGTTAAAGATAATAATGGAATTGATGGATATTTAACAAGAAACTGGAAGTATTGGGACTTGGTTAAGTTCATAGTTGGATATGAGAGATGGAATCCGAAAGGTGGTGCTCATGAAATAGAAGGAATAGCTTACATTATACCTGAAACTCTACGCATGTTTGGGTTTCCGACTGATTTGACAATAATTAGTCCTGCTCCACTGGGAGCAGGTGGGTCTGAATGGTCTATCTCATTACCCTACCCTATAGTTGAATCTATGGAAAAGAATTTTCCTGATTCAAACATATTGATAGGCCCTGGATATACTTTTGGCTTGTATTCTTGTGGAGATGGTTTAATAAAAGAAAGGGGAATAGATGATCTTCACAAACCAATAGAAAATGGTATAACCAAAGTTTTCAAATGGATTGGAGAGAAAAGAGTTTACCTTATGAAAAGAGATTGAAAGAAATTTAAATCAAATTAATCAGGAGTACAATTGGAATTTTTCTCACATTTAAGCAAAGGTTTACATCTGTAATTTTTATCCAAAAACCGTTTCAAGAGTTGTTGAAAATGCCAAGCTTATCTGAATTCATTTCCTTCGTTTCAGAGAAATCTTTTTGTTGAAAATCCAGAAAAGGAGTTTGATGATTCTTAAAAGCATTTATAGAAACGCTTAGAAAAGTTGCAGACAAGTTCATTTTTTGAGCATTACTGTAAAATATAGTGAAACCTCAAACAAAATTTACAGTATTAAACATGATTGCTCTACTGTAATAATACGGGTAGAAACGTTAGTAGACTTTACAATAATGGTTTCCATCTATTTGTCAAGGAGAATTATAGATTCTAGGAAAAAGCTATAAATCTTTCCCCTCCATATTTGTAAATTATGAAAGAAGACTTTTTAAATGAAATGGAAATAGCAGATTTGAAAGCTGGAATTTCAAGCTTACTCAATGAAGATAAATTGGAAGAAGCACGTATAAAACACTTTAGTAAATTTGGCAGATTAGAAGAATACCATGAATATAAGAAAGAATGTGAAAACACCATCATTTTCAAATTGAAAGAAGAATTGGGTGAAAAGTTTGAATTCAAGACTTAACTTTTTTAAAGGGAAGTTGAATGGGAGGAATAAAATCGCCATTGGATTACTAATTTTTGCTTCTCTTAGTCTCAGCCTTTATCTTGGAGGACAACAAATTATTCAGTACATTCAACAACTCATGCCAATACCGGAAGAGAAGAAAGAGCCTTATAAAGAGGTTGGCGGAACCAATAGCGAAATTAAAACATTCTTAATAAAGTATCCATGGGCCGCAGATGCTAATCAAACCACCATAAACTTCTTTTCATGGTGGAAAAACGCCACTGAGCTTACTGAGAAAACTTACAATACTATGAAAGATGTTAAAAAAAGTGTAGGATATTTAAATTCATACAATGACCAAAGACTATTGTTAGAAGCATTGAACAATTTTGGCGAAAAAGCCACAGAATTTATTAGTTTTATTAAAGAAAATAACTATAAAAATGCCCTCGAATTCCTAACGGAGTTTCCCCAATTCAAAAACAACTACGAAGAAGTACTACCAGTTTACTCTAAAATTCCAAATGTTGTCAAAAATTGCTGGAATCAGATTAAAGGGGATAAAACACAGCCCTTCAACCCAAACTTCATGTTCATAGAGTTCATGAAAATATATAAGCACTTGAACGTAACAGATGATTTGCCATTGAAACCGATACAGATTTTGAACAATGCAACAATAGGTGGAATAGAACTCGGCTTACCAAAGATGACTGTTAAAGCAGCACAAAGCTTGATTAATGCTGTTGTTAAAAATGAAGATATTGTTAATTTACATGTCAATGTAGAAGAAGATAGGCTAAAAGACATGCTTTCAATATACCCATTTTGCTACGTTTTTAAAGAATCTATTAACAATACAAGATTTATCTATTACTTCTTAGCGCAACTTTTGTCTTCAAATTATGAAAGTGTTATGAAGTATCCCTTGGCGGCTAGAGAGTTTGCAAAACAAGTGGATCAAATACTTTTCATAGGTTGGAAAACATGGCCACGATTAATCATAAACTACACTTGGAAAGATGTACGAAATAACTGGGACAGAATATTTTATGCTTTAGACAAATTATGGAAAACCCAAGTAGAAATATATGAAAAGGGTGAAGGCTTCATGCCTCTCGATGAAAAACTAGCGAGAACACTGTTCAATGATACAGATGTTTTAGAAATGATATACAGGGAGACTTTACTACCTAGAGATTTAATTCACAACAAGATTGTTCATACACAAACTATAAAAGGGAGTATTGAACTGAGCAATGTGGCTTCCCTAGAAACACTTATATCAAACATAGAGAAATTTAAAGATTACCACGACCTTTACTTTAAAACACTCACATACAGAGCCAACAACACCAAAGACTTAATATTTTTTGCAGAATATATACTTGGCATAACTTCAGTTGTAGAAGGATTTGCAGTTGAAGAATTATTTGCTAAGCAGTGGACAAATTTGTTGAAGACCCCAGATCCAATAAAGATTTTTTTAATTGAGTTTAACAGGGAATTTTCATTATACAGAATCTTTTTTCCGACAACAGTTTCAGATACGATTAAATATAGAGAGCTTATGATTGAAAACGGGACAGAAGTACCCTGGGTAAAAATAAGTATAAGAGGCAATGAAACTTTACCTCCAGAAGTAATGAATTGGTATAGAGGAACTTCAGAGGGCGTAGCCCCTATTAAATTTAGAGATGGAGGAGTAAGATGGGAGCAAATGGCATATGTTATTCAAGGACTAGCCATGTATATTTATCCAGAGAAGCCAGAGATTTCACGCATGATAGGATGTACATTGCTTTATCCTTTACCAGTAGTAGTGGCTATTGATAATACTAGATCTTATTGGATGTCAGGAATTCATATAACAGATTCAACCTACAAGCTTCTTTCTGAAAAGGTAGGACCACCACTCCTGCTTCCATTCAAGACAACAACCACTTGGACGGTGAGCCAAGAAAATAATCCATTCAAATCTGTAGTTTATATTATCCCAGGATCTACAGGTTATTTAGAGGTAAAATTCTATGTTCCAGATATTCCAAAGATATAATCTATTTCTTGAATTTCAAAATAGCTTTCACAAGTTCAGAACTAGAAGCACCAAAAGCACCAAGCCTCAACTCATAAACTTTTTTTGAAATCGAAATCTTCCCAAGCAAAATTACCATAGATTTGAAATCATAGGATTTTTTCAAGCTTGTTAAAAGTTTCTTGCTCCATTTTTTGTCACATAAATAGATGTTCAATTGCTTTACCTTGTCTTTTTTATCAATTACAACATCAAATTTTTCACCTTCAAGTAAAAAATTTTCTTTTTTCACCAAAAGTTCAATTTTCTTTCTCGTTAAGCCTAAGATTTCAAGACCTTTCTCTAGACCTTCTCTTTGGACAGAGTTTACTATTCTTCCAAAAGCTTTTGCAATCTCCATATCATCTTTTTTGGTTTAGAAAGAAAAAAATATTTAACAGAATAATTGATATCTAGAAAATTTTTTACTGTGTCTGATTCCAATCTTTTAGAGAGGAAGAGAAAATTTTTAAGTGGGTCTGGGCGGAATTGAACCGCCTCCTCGGCCTTGTTTACCCTTTAGTTAAGGGCCGCGTCCTAACCGTTAGACCACAGACCCTTTATCTTGATTTCTTAATCTAAAAATAAAAATTGCTGCTATTGGAATTAAAAGCAAAATTTGGAATAAATCAAACTCATGCATGGTTTTTAATTCTGCTCGAAGTAGAAAACACTTATAGATGGAATGGCTTGAATTTATAGAAGAGGTTAGATTGGCACAAGCATGTAAGTTTGAGCTTGCATCTAGTATGATGATTTTAATATAAACTTGCTTCACTCCAGCTCCTGTTTGGTTCCAGGTTTGTGGGTCAAAGGCATCTCCATGCAACTCAACCAAAAAAGATCTTGTGTCTGGATTAATTCTTGCCAAGGTTTCACCTTCCATTATCCAAGCTGTCAAATTGTAAGTATCTCTGAAGAGACCTGAATTCTTTATGTTAATAGGCAGGTTAAATTCATCTCCAACTAAGGTAGAATAGTTCGAAGACCAGAAGGAAAAGTTAATGGGAGTAAAGCTTTTGTTTACATAACCATAAACATTGACTCCTGGGGCATAAATTTTACACTTAATTTCATTTGGTTCTATAAGGGAAGAATATTGGGGGTATAGAATTGAGCAAACACCCTTTCCTGGATAAAATCGAACTGAGCAGTTTTGTGTTGCCGTGAATTCGTCACCATTTAGATAACAATCCATTCCAATTTCCTGGTAAGAAAAGTCTGAATAATAGGCTTGAACATAGGCAGCTATATAACTAATATTCCCAGAAAGGTAAATGCCCTCACCTTTCAAAAGAATTGATCGAATTTCAAATTCAGTTTCACCCGGTTGAAGCTGTGTTTCTTGAGCTTTTGTATTATGGAATGAAGAAAAGAGAATTAGTGGCAAGATTAAAAAGAAAATAGATTTTTCTTTCATAATCTTAATTTGTTGTTTTAAATAGAAATTCTTTAAAGTTGATAAAAGG
>JAWBTN010000084.1:0-4976 GCA_039000415.1 Candidatus Aenigmatarchaeota archaeon
TCAAAACTTTTGAAGGAAGAGTTTGAAGATATTCAAAAGATAATTTCAAAGCTCATGGAAGAAACGAAAGTTGAAGCTAGAAAAACTTGAAAATTTTTTTCAATTTTTCTAAAAAACTCTCTTCCACCTTTTCTTCACCAGCTATTTGAGCTGCGAGTGAGTTGAAAGCTCTTGAAGATGCAGCTTTCTTATCGTAGAGAACTACAGGCATCATCTTCCTTATACTTTCGGGTATTTTCTTGTCGTAAGGTATCGTTGCCAAGACTTTAGCTTCACACAACTCTTCAACGTCCTGCGTTTTCAACTCATGTTTTCCTTTCGTGGCTTTATTAATCACTATTCCCAATATCGGCACACCAAGGAACTTTGAGATCTTTATAGCTTTTATCGCGGAAAGAACAGAAGTCATCTCGGGGTTTGTGATTATCAAAACGTAATCGCTAGCTTTTATGGCAGCTATAACTTCTCTACCTATTCCCGCAGCACCGTCTATGAATACGAAATCGTAAACCCCCTTCACGATTTCCAACTTTTCTTTCAAAATTTCCGGGTCAGGATATTCGCTACTTGGTGATAAGCTTGAAGGTATAACGTGTAAGCCACTCGGATGTATGTAAACAGCTTGATTCAAGTTCAAGCTTCCGTTCAACACATCGTGTAAAGTTTTTTCTTGGGATAACATACCGAGATGAATGCCAAGGGTTGGTGTGGTTATGTTACCATCTATGGCCAAAACTTTTTTCCCAAAATTTTTGACTAGGGCAACGCTTAAATTGGAAACAACCGTAGTTTTTCCAACACCACCTTTAGCACTCACAACGCTTATTATCACTTAACCCTCTCCTTTATCCTTTTTAATACATCCACCATCTCTTCCCTCAAATTTTTCTCATTTTTAACGACTTCTTCTTCCTTCTCCTCCCTTTCCCCTTCCCTTTTTTCCCTTTCCTCAAACTTTATTTCCTCACCTTTTGAAATAGCCTCTATTATTTTCTCCCATTTTTCCCTCAATTCATCCTCTATTTCTTTTATCCTCTCCAAGTTGTTCTTCCTTATCTTTTCGTATTCTCCAAGGCTTATCCTACCATCTTTCAATTGTTCTTCAAGAGAAGATAAGAAGAATTCTATGCTCTCTTTTTCTTTCTTCAATTGCTCTATAGGTTCGGGTATTCTTGTTCTTATAGCTCCTAGAGCAGAATTGATCTCTTCAACTTGTTTCTGTAGAACTAGCAGATCACCTTTTATCATCTCAAGATCTTTTTTAGTTGAAAAACCGTCCAACTTAACGTTTATCTCATCGATAGACTTCAAAATATCTTTACTCAACTCTTCCAAACTCTCTTGCCTCGTCTTGTAAACTATGAATTCGTTCAAGCTTTTGCTCAAATCTACAAAAACTTTTTCAGTCTTGAGCGCTAGTCTTTCGATGTAATTGAAAACTTCTTTTATTTCTTTAATCTTCTTCTGAATTTCTTCGTTCACGTTGATCAAGTTTTCTATACCACCTATACTCTTCAACATTTTATGAATCTCGTTTATTTTCTTCCCCAAGTCTTTGCTCATAACTTCCAACTTTTCTATCGCTAATTGTTGCTTTTCTATCTTCGAATTTAATTCGTTGAACTTCTTCTCTATTTCTTTTGGTTTAACTTGAGATATTTCATCTTCGATTTTTTCCAATTTTAGACCCATCTCTTTGGTCGAACCTTCTGTCTGGAAAACCATAGACCTCAACTCACCTATACTTTCAGACAAATTCCTCAAACTTTCTTCAAGAGCTTTATTGGCTTCCCTTACAGTTTCGATCAAAACCTTAAGTTTCTCTATTTCTATTGAAGTTGTCTCAGACTTCTCTTCTTCCTTTTCTTCAACTTGCGTTGAAACTTCAACGCCAGCTTCTTGTGCAACTTGAGCAGCAAGTTTTTCTATAACTTCTGGTGTCATCTCTTCTATTTCTCCAACTTCCACTTCTTTCTTACTTTTATCCTTCTCACTTTTCTTCCCCTCTTTTTTCACTATTCCTAAAACACTTTTCTTCTCCCCAATTTTCTTTTCCAATTCTTCGAGTTTTTTAGCGTATTTTTCCCTCATCTCTTGATAATATTTTTCTGAGATGTTCGCTTTCCTGTACTCGTCTTCCAAGTGGGCCATCAAAGCTTTAACGTCTTCCATTTCTTTAACCAATTCTTCCTTCTTCTTTTCAAACATGTTCACTTCTCCAGTTTTTCAATCCTTTTCTCGACAGATTCTACGTAAGTTTCTGCCATCTTGAAAGCAGCTGTTTTTACCTTATCTTTAGCTATGTTGAGTTCTATCTCTATATCGTAAGTGTCAACGTTTTTCTTCTTCAGTTCTTCCACTTTCTTCTCTATCTCCTCTATTTTCTTATTTAACTTCACGTATTGATTAATCTCTTCATCGGTCAGAGCAAAAGGCGAATGTAACAACGGCCTAAAGCTTATGAACCATGGTCTTCCATGGTTGTACTCTGGATTCTGGAATAGAGCGGTTCCTATAGTTAACCTAGTTACTTTGGAAGCGTAATCGCTTCCATACTTTGATTTAACCCTTCCTATGTCACCTTCGTACTTTGTTCTTAGCTGGATTTCGTTCGCTATGTTAGCCCTTATAGCTCCTTTGAAGTCTAGGAGAACTTGAGAGATGACGAAAACACCTATTCCCCATTTTCTGAATTCTCTGCATGCCCTTTCTATAGCAACATAACCACCTTTTCCACCGTACTTCGGCAAAAGTCTGTGGACTTCGTCCCATACCATGAGTAGTTTTATCTCTTTAGATTCCGGAGGTCTCATGTCGAAAACAGCTTGTACGCTTCTCCTAACAAAACCATCTAGCTCTTCTGGCTTAAGCCTGTTCATCACGAAGACTGTAATTTCACCAGGGTTCATGTACTTCTTCAAGTCTATTTCCATGTTAGGATCTTCCACGACAACTATGTTAGTCTTGAAACCCCTTGCATCACTTGGCTTTAAGCCGAACTTCGGATAGAGGTCTAACATGGCTTTAAGCTTACACGGTTTCATGAACCCAGTCCATTGGGCTGTTGGATCGAAAACTATAACTGGAACTTTTCTCTTCAACAGTTCTTCGGCGCAAACCATAGCTGAAACAGACTTCCCTGAACCAGTGCCACCAGCTGCTATTGAATGCATTATCAGCTGGGAAGTGTCTATGTAAGCTTTGACATCAGTTTCAGCTATCTTACCAACTTCTATCGAGCTTGGACCAGCTTTTGGCAAACTCTTGAAATCTATGGGAGCAACGTATCTAGCTTTAGCCATTTTAGCGGCTCTGTAGGCTGCATACCATCTCGCTCCTATTATCACAGAAGGAACACCTAAGAATAACAATATGTAAGTTATCGGATTCATCAAAGCGGCTCTCATGAGCATAAGAGGCACAGGCAAAGTGCTAACATCAAAACTGTCTGCCGAAGTTGCGAATTTCTTTCCATACCAATAACTTGCGTTAACTTCTATTATGTACCTATCATGGGGCGTGTTTTCTGGAATTTGTATTTCTCTCCTGTAAGTCAATACATTTTCTACAGCTAGAGTTTCTTTACTACTCGCTATTAGCTTAGTCTGATCTGAAAGCAATTTTATCGAGTAAATTACTGTTATGTCTTCAATCCTTGCAGTTTGACCCATGTTTATGAGAGAAACTTCGAATACAAGGTTTTCGCCAGGAGCTACTGTCTTGGAGAGAACTTTAACTTTTACGTCTAGCAAAGGTTCCAAAACTTCTTGAACTTTTATAGTTACCGGTGTTCTATGCGTGATGTTACCAGCTACGACAACTATTTCACCGCTATATATTCCAGGAGGAGTTGTCGGTTGAGCGTAAGCTTTTACGTTAACAACTTCGGTTGATTTGGCAGGTATGTTCAAAACAGGCTTTTGAACTGTGAGTAAAGCGAAAGCGGGTCCTTCCACGCTAACCGTAGCTCTAACGTTACTTTCCAAGTTGTTTGTTATATCAACTGAGAATACCTTTTCTTCTCCCGGATACAATATCGTTTCGAGTAGAGTTGTTTTTACTTCTAAAGGTACAAACGTTGGAATGGGTAAAGTTGGTGCAGGCGCAGCAGGCAAACCAGGACCTCCAACGCCTGGAGTTGGTGGTGGAGTTGGTGCTGGTGGAGTTGGTGGTAAAGTAGGACAATCTGTTGGACAATTGTTACTACTTTCGCCAAAGCTGCTTTCACACTCACCATTACCACATATGAATTCAGCCAATATGTAAACTCCTTTTCCCGATGAAATCCTAGCAGTTGCTGTTAGAGTTGTTAGATTAACAGAATTGTCAGAGTTATCACCAGCGATGTTGCTTATCCTAGTCCAAAGAGTGTTTTGGGATGAACTGATTTTAGAAGTCCAATTCCCTTGGTATTTATAGATTCCCAAGCGAGTTGGATCGTAAATTTGAATCCCACATTTATCACCAGTACAATCAGAAAAGTCTATAGTTAGAGTTATGTTCGAGGAATTGAGCACAGTATCAAGGTAAACTCCTTTAAGCGCACTGATCGTTGTCCTTAAGCTCGGTATTTTACCGAAGACTATCGGGTTGAAATAGCTTGTGGCTATTTGAATGTTGTAGAATTTAACGTAATTCTTAAAACCTTCTTCTACAGTAGAAATCGTTAAATCGTAAGATTTAACATCGATCGTTTCGTTGTAGTAGCCTGTTGAAGCATTTGAAGTGAAGTTGAACCTTAAATCGCTTGTGTTAGCATCGTAGAACAAAAAGTTAACTAGGAGTGGAGGTTCTCTTTGCGATTCTACGTCTTTGGAATAACCCACAAAGAATACCACAGGATAAATTTCAAAAGTCTTAAAAGCTTCACCACAATTCCCGCTCAAATCACAAGCTCTTGCTGAAAAGTTGTAAATTCCAAAGGAAGAAGTGTTTGTGAAGTTCGTGGCATAAGTGTAAACGTCGTTAATCTTACC
>JAWBTN010000085.1:0-4884 GCA_039000415.1 Candidatus Aenigmatarchaeota archaeon
CCTAAAAACTTCATTGGAACAGATACTCTTGATTATCTTCTTGGTAATGTAAGTTCTCAAAAATTATCAGAGCTTGAAAAAAAGTATATTCTTCCAATTATAGACAAAATCGATGGATACATAGCTAAAGAAGAGAGCAAAAAGAAGATAAACACACTCGAAGAGTATGCAAATTACAACGCATTAGATTCTGCAAAAACTCTATTAATTTATCATCTAGAAAATAAAAAAATCAAGTCCCTTGAAAACATAAAAATATCAAACAGCTACAAAGAAGAAATTTCCCTTCCTTTTGCCATTGAAAGTGCTGCTGAATTTTTAGAAAAGATTATATACCCATTTGCGGTTTATTCTCATCTAAACGGGCTAAAAATAGACATCGAAAAAACCAAGGAACTTGCGAAGAGAATTCACTCAATGATCAACATTCTAAAAGAGAAAATAAGGGAAATCGTAGGTGCAGATAACATAAGAGAAGACGAATTTAAAGAAAAGGTTTATTCCTTATACGAGGGCGAACCAATTCTTACACCAAAAGGTGAAAAATCTCTTTCTGAAGAAGCTCTCAGAACTATCTATGAAAACACCCATAATCAAGAACTCAAAAAAGCAATTCTTTATATCCATTCTGTTCTCAAATATGAAGGGCTTTTATCTAGGTACATAGAAAAATTCCCCTTTTATCTAAACGACGAGACTTTAAGAATTCATCCTATTTATAATGTCACTAAAACCACATCTGGCAGGCTTTCGTGTAGAGATCCTAACATTCAGCAAATTCCAAGAGAACCTTTCAAATCATGTGTAGATTGCTTCTCAGTACCATTTGATAAAGAAGAGAACTGTCCTATATGTGGAGGGCAATTAGACGTAATCATAGATTTTAGAGAGGTTTTTATACCTGAAAAAGGCAACAAGCTTGTCATGGCTGATTATAGTCAGATTGAAATGGTAGTCCTTGCTGAATTATCAAAAGACAGCGAGCTCTTAAACGTAATTAACAACGGATTTGACATGCACAGTTACAATGCTGGAAAAATATATAACATTCCTTATGAAGAGATAATAAAGCAAAAAGATACTAATCCTGAAATAGCAAAACTTAGACAGAACGCAAAAAAAGTTACCTTTGGAGTAATCTATGGAGCTTCTGAGGAAGGTCTTGCTTTAAGAAGCAACATATCAAAAGAAGAAGCAGAAAAAATCGTATCTACTTTCTTTAAGACCTATCCAGCAACCCAAATTTGGATAAAAGAAAGACACAAAGAGGTAATAAATAAGGGCGTAGTTTTAGTTCCTACGGGAAGACCCAGATGGTTCCCTCAGAGATCAACCTTAAATATTAATGCATCAAGTTTGGATGACTTAATTGCTAACTTTCACGACAAAGTGTTATTAAGACAGGCTCAAAATACTCCAATTCAAGGATTTGCATCCGATTTAAATCTTGTTACTTGTGAGATATTAAGAAGAATATTCAACGTTAAGGTGTTAGGAGCTATACACGATAGCATCATATGTGAAATTAAAGAAGAGGAAGAAGAAGAAATCATAGAAAAAATTGAAATTGCGAAAGAACTTACAATTAGATTAAAAGAAACACTAAGTCTACTTAATCTTGTAAAGACACCTCAAATCATAGAAAATCTCAGCGTGAAACTAAAAATAGAGCCCAAAGTAGGCTACTCCTGGAATGAAATAAAATAGCTTTAAGGAGGAGAATATGACAACTGCAAAAAAGATTGTAGATTTACTAAATAAAGATTTATTCAAAGACTTTTTACCTTTAAGCTATTTAGGTGCAAGAATTTGCTATTCAGCAGAGCATCCACTAGAACTAATCGAAGAAGAAAAATTTAGAAAAAAAGAAAAATTTAAAACATTCCTACTTAATCTAGCAAAACACAAACATTTCAGTGTTTTTGCTCATACACCAATATTTATACCAAGAAACTACTTTTCAAAAGAAGAACTATTAGACATAGCAAAAGACTACTTTAAAGCCGTGCTAACTCAAAAAGAGATAATATTAAACTTAAGACATCTTGTAGAAAGAATAACAGAAAAAGAATTCTCAAATTTAATAGACACAAATTATTCAGTAGAAAACTTACATCTCACTTGGAGCAAAAATTATAAAATAATTTTCAACGATAAGCTAAGTAATCTAAACCACGAAAAAATTAAAGAAGAAAATGAAGACTCAAACAAAATCTTTGCTTATCCCGAAGTTATAATTATCAAACATGTAAATAGACAAGATTGGATAACAGTAATAGCACATAACTATTCAAGAATTTTCAGTCATCAGTTTGTAAGACACACATGGTTAAACTTTAATCAGAGATCTCATCGTTACACCAAGGTAGACAAATTTGTTATACCAGAAACATTTACTGAAGAAGTAAAGGAAAAATATAAAGAAGTAATAGAAACAACTTTAAATATCTACAATTTTTTGACTCAGGAGAAAAAGATAAAGAAAGAAGATGCAAGATTTTTAGTGCCACCAAGGGGTAGCAACTACTATAATTGCTTCAGCACCCACTTTTGCCTGGAAAGATTTTATTTCAAAGAGGGCTATACCTCAAGCACAAGAAGAAATAAGAAAATTTGCTACGTTCTTAAAACAGATCTTACTTTTTTAACTTTGGCCCCGACTTTTCCTTTATCATTTCAAAAGCTTGAGCTTTATCTATAAAATACCCTTCCTTCTTTATATAATACTGAATTCTATTATAAATAGACATTTTGATTCGTCTTGCTTCCTTTAAGAGATAAGGGACAAATCTAAAAGGGATATAATGCTTTGATTTACCAAAGTAAAACCTTACGTAACGAACAACATCAACTGGGCGTAGTTTTCTAAAGTATTCGTAGTCCTTTGAAAGATACAACCTATACATATAATTACTAATCTTGCTTACTTGCTTGCCATAAAACTGATCAAATAAAGCAGTAATGTAAATATAAACTCCTTTTTTATCTCTAAAACTCTCAATAAAATTTTGTGCTATTTTTTTCATCAAAAAGGTCCTTTGACCTAGATTTAAGTCCTTGTTTTCTATTACGGCATAGACCACATTTGCAACTTCTCTGCCTAATAAACGTGCCCTCTCTTCAAGCTCCTGTAACGATAAAAACTCATACTCACTATGCTGACTATTCGTATCATCACTTACTTCACTATTGTTAAAAACCTCTTCATAATCTCCATATGAATCCTGATATATACTATCTTTAACGTCAAATATATCAACTACATCTTTCTGACTATCTTCAAAACAGAGCTCTGTTATATTTCCCTGTTTAACCTCTTCCTGTACAAGCTCTTTGTGACTAGCTTTTACGTCTGAAGTATCATCTCCTTCCAAAGACAAAACCTCTATCTTTTTTCTTCTTCCCCTTCTCTTTGACCTCTTTTCCTTTTCTGACTCAGAAACCCCTACTCTATCAGAACCCCTTACTCCACTTAGCAATTCCCAATCTTGAACTAATTCATTCTCTTGACCTAATCTTTGGTCTAACTCTGAATTTTTTACTTTTCTTCTTCCCCTTTTTTTCTTCGACTTTTCAAGTGGACAAACGTAAGTCTGTTCTCCTATAACAGTCTGTTCTTCTTTAACCTCAGCCCTTACTTGCCCTTCCTCACATTCTAAACTTACACCCTTTGCATTTAAAGAATTAGCAAATTTCCTCTGTGCTAAACCTATAGGAAAGAATTTAACCTTCTCTACATCTTCTTGTGAACCTTCTAAGGTACTACACTTTGCCTTATTTTCCTCGTTCAACGATTGTCTTTCTTCTTTCTCTTTGAGGTATCTACTCCGAATCAAAGATAAAAGGAAACCTTTTTCTTCCTCTAACTTACTCATATTTCTATTTCAGAGATTTTACCTTCTCATAACTTTGTAGTGTAAAACTAACAACGTTTTAACAAGCTTAATCAGAAAGTTCAAACTATTTCAAGCACTAACCTATTAATCAGTAGGAATTATATCGTCTACAAAAACAGTAATTGAAACAGGTGTACCAAAAACAGAAACGTAAACTTCAGCTTTTCCGTCGAATATTCTCTTTAGTTTTCCCTTCATCCCCTTGTAAGGCCCTGAAAGTATTTTTACCTGCTTAGCCCTCTCTATAGAAGGAGTCTCCTCTTTTTTCTGAGCTTCTTTAAAAGCCATCTTCTTAAGCTTTTTTAAATCT
Organism: Candidatus Aenigmatarchaeota archaeon; assembly: GCA_039000415.1. Classification (GTDB taxonomy): domain Archaea; phylum Aenigmatarchaeota; class Aenigmatarchaeia; order CG10238-14; family SCSR01; genus JAVZGQ01. The sequence continues at coordinate 4,207 of JAWBTN010000085.1, forward strand.
TCAACTGAAAGCCTTGATACCTCTACTTTTTTCAAAAATTCAAGCGGCAAATAATCCCTAACATCAATATATGTTATTAAAACTGAAAAATCAGCAACCTGATGAACTTCAACTGATATGTTCTTTTGTAGTAAAATACTTTTTACTGTTTCCATCAGCTTTTTAGATGAAGCATTCTTCTTGATAGGCATTACAATAAACAAAACTACCCCTCCTTTAATTAAGTAATTTATTCTTAGTTTCTTTTGTTTAGTATTATTTGTCTGTGAACTACTCCCACTTATAGAAGTGAGAGCTTCCTGCTTTTATGTTAAAAACTACTTCTCTCTAAGGTGCCATTTTCTATAAAGATAATCAATTCTTTTTGTCCTATACAAAGCCCAGTAGTAAGATACAAGAAGAATCAAAGCTTCAAAAGGACCATACACTAAAAATAAAAGCGAACTCTCAGGTAAAGTCCCTCTTATTGCTAAAAAAAATTTATAAGTAGCATAATAAGCTATCTTACTTCCATTAAAGACATGATACATATTTACAGCTATCTTTTCTATTTTTTCAGGAACCAAAATATAAAGATAAACAAATTGATAAATAAAAAATCCTACTATAGAAAATATTACTGCAAAAGGTATCATAGAACCTAAAGCAAAATAAATTAAAAGCTGCTTTGTTACCCTT
>JAWBTN010000086.1:0-4788 GCA_039000415.1 Candidatus Aenigmatarchaeota archaeon
AAAGTTGCAATAGTTCAATATATACCGGAGAATGAAAACGATTTTCAGAGAATAAATAAAGAAGTTGAAGAAATTGTTCAGGATAGGCTGGAAAACATTCAGAGTTTTTGTAAACTTTTGGTAGAAGGAAAGCTTAGTGTTTGTTAAAAAAATTAAAAATGGAAAGAATTTATGAAGAGGTAGTTTGTTCTTCTTCCTTTTTCTTCTTCTTCGGCATATTTACCCCTCCTATTTTAAATTTTGTATTATTCTATGATACCGGTTAATATAAACTTAACCGATAACTTTAAGTACCCGTTTTTTTGTAAAAATTTTGAAAATTATATTCAAATAACATTCAAAAAAATCCTGAAAAATGGGTTCGTATAAGAATGATTATACGTAAAAAATGACCTTTTTTCTTATAATTGCGCCAATTTTCGGGAAAGACTGAGCAAATTTTAGATTAAAAAATCATTTGAATTGTGTCGACTGAGCATTTCTATTAATTTTTTCCATTAATTTTTCTCTAGGCGTTAAATTGATATACTGAAAAATCGATATGATTATTTTAAAAAAAATTGTTCAACGACAACACATCAAAAAGCCAAAGAATAAAAAATTTATGTCATATTTTGTTTTGAAAATAAAATTTAGGCTTTATTATTCGTTAAAATTTTTTAATTTTGTATTTCTTTTGAAAATATAGAATAATTGGTGTGTTCAAATAAAGTGCGCCAAAAATTTAAAAAATATTGTGCAATTGTAAGAAGTGAGAGTTGTAAAAGAAAAGTATATTTAATAAAAAATATTTTATTAAATATGTTTAAATGTAAATAAATATCTAAATAATATATTTTATGTTTTATTCTTTGTAAAATATTTACAAAAATTTATATAAAGTAACAAACAAAATTTTTAAAAAAGCTTTTTATAAAAAAGTGAGAGTTGTTGAGTAAACTATCTTATAAAACATATTTTTAATAACATATTTTCATAAAAATATAAAAAACACTTTAGAATAAAGTGAGAATAAGATAAAAAACACTTTAAATTGAAAAGTGAGAATATTAAAAAAGTAAGAGTTAAATACTTTAAAGATAATATACAATTCATGGGAATTTTGGATCGTATATTAGGATTATTTAAGAAAAAAATACCGATTCAAGCGATTAAATCAGAATCACTCAATCAATCAATCACTCAATCAATCAATCAATCAGAAGAAATTTCTTCAATCAAGCTAGAAAAAGAGGCTTTACAGCTTGGTCTAGCTGCAGGATACACTGGAAGATCCATCAAAGAAATAGAATCTGCCTTAGTTCGTATAGAATCACAAATGGCTTCTAAAGAATGGTTTATTGCTAATTTTGGAGACCCAAAGAGAATATTAGAAATTTTAGAATCGATAAGGGATATAGTGAAATCACACGATGAACTTACTATGAAACATTTTGAAGTTATTGAAAATTCCCTTTTATCTCTTCAAGGTATTGCCAGAAAGGCACCTGAGCCTATACGAACTCAAATGCTAACACAAATAAATTTAATTGAGTCTCAATTACCACCCACACCTAGAATGAGACAAGTAGAAGAAATTGTTAAAGAAGTAGGAGAGATGAGCTATACAGACCTCGCTAACCGACTTGGTATAACAGAATCTGCTCTCAGAGGCTTTTTAACTCATTGTATAAGAAGGGGGATAAGGATTCAAAGAATAGAAAAAAATGGAAAGGGTTGGGTCAAATTTGTTACACCTTCTGCTTAAATCGCTTAATTATCGATTATAATCAAAAATTACTTCTTTTTTACTTCCTTTCCATTTCCATTCCATGGAGCATGACAAACCGGACAGAAGTCTATACGTTCATCTATACCAAGTCTTATAAGGGAATGACAGTTTTCACAGGGCACATTCACCTTATACGAATATTGATTAACTATCTTTCCCAAATCGACACCGGTATTTTAATATATAGATTTCGGAGTATTTAAACTCACATGTTTTATAAAAAATTAACCCTTGTTTTCAAGCCTTTCTTTAATGCTAAGATATTTGAAAATACCATTTATATCCGTACCTGGCTTAAGTCTTACCATTTTAACGTTGAAAGGTTCCATAGTTTGAATATCAAGAAACATCTGAAGGTGATTCTCGATAAGCCTGGAAACGGTTTTATGATGCAATTCCGTCCTTCTACTGATTTCTCTATACCAAAGCCAGCCTTCTTCTGACTCTTTGAGACAATTCAAGATTTTAATTATGTTTTTAGCCAAGTCTTTCCTCATTGTAATCATCTTTATGGGAATGTAGTCACAATTGGCGCACTTTAAAATAATTATAATTTAAAAATTTAATATCTTATTTCAAATCCTTCTTCCCCTTTGATATTTTCCCAAGTTATTCTTATATCAGTAACGACAGCATTAGGTGGACCAAGTTTACAAAATTCAATCATATTTCTAACATCTTGTTCCTCACCCTCAAAAACAGCCTCTACCCTACCATCTATTAGATTTCTTACCCACCCGTTAACTTTATTCTTCTCAGCTTCAATTTTAATATGCCGTCTAAAATTTACACCTTGAACAACACCACTAATAATCACATGTGCTCTAACTTTCATCTCACATCACGATAATGGTTTCCTCGGCTTGTGCAACTTTCCCACCACTTTCTTCTTTTAAGACAGGATAAGCTCTGATAGAACCGATTTCAACAAGTTGTTTAAGTGCCATATCCAAAACCGCACCACCCACAACACTTTTTATCCATCTTTTTGCAAAAGGAAGCTTCATAAATTCCTTCTTTGCCATTTCCATGATAATTCTAGCTTCTCTCATCCTAACAGGTTTGTCCGTTTCGTATTTATAGATTAGTGTTTCACCAGATTCTTTAACCCATCCTTGCCCATTAGTGGTGAAAACCTCTATAGCTATTACTTCACCTTCTTTTATTTCATATCGTATGTTGTTTTTACAATTGGGTATGGTTGGTTCTGCATGTTGTACAAACCTTTTTAAACCATGTCCGCACAAATTGTATATTGGGTTAACTTCATACTTTCTTATACTTTCTTCTATTACTTGTGAAATTTCACAAACTTTAACTCCAGGTCTGATACATTTAATAGCATTTTCTAAAGCATCCTTGGCTGCTTCTATCAATTCACATTCATCTTTATCAATAGAAACAGAAAAAGCTCTATCCCATATGTAACCATCAACATGAACTCCAAAATCAATTTTAACTATATCACCCACTTTGAGGATAGTTTCATCATTTATAGACGGTGTATAATGAGCGGCATTTTCATTTATTGAAATATTCACTGGAAATGCTACACCACCACCAAGTTCTCTTATCTTACTTTCTATACTTTCGGCGATTTCGACTATCTTCACATCTTTTTTGATCAAACTTTTGGCAAATTCCAATATTTTATCAGAAATTTTTTTTGCTTCATTCAATTTTTTTATTTCTTCTTCCATTCTTTGACCTTTTGTCAAATTTTTCCAAAAATTATTTATAATTGTTGATGAAAATTAATTAATAGATTTAAAAATTTGGGTAAACTCATGGAGGAAGATCTAACTAATTTTCCTTTCAGAGAAGAAATCGAAAGGATAAAAAAGTATGTGAAAAATAGAGAAGTGTTAGATCGTTTAGTGAAAATTGTGGAGAGATACAGAGCATTGGATTCTGAACTTAATTTAAATTTCTTAACCAAAGAAGCCATAGAGTACATTGCAGCTACCTCTGAAGAAACACAAGATGAAAAAGCGATAGAACTTGCTATAAGATGTTTTGAACTAGAAGAAATAGAAAGAATTTTGAAGAAATATAGGAAAAATAAACTCAACGTTTCTGAAATTTTTTCAGATATAGGCGCTTTGATTCACAGAAAAATATCGAAAGGGGAATATAATATAGACATGATAAAAAAATATTTTGAATGGCTTGAAAATGGGTTTATTTCAAGATTTCTTAACTTCATCGCAGAATTTCCTGGAAATGGTATGGCACCAATACAACAAAATATTTTCGATATATTAAGCTTAGATCCTTCTCAACTTGATATTTTTAATCAATCGGCCATGAAAATTTACAGAAAGAAGATAACGATCGAGAAAAAAGTTGAGTTGATATCTCTACTTTCTTTACTATCAATGGTAAAAAAATACGAGTATTTTGATGTTCTCGTTATGGGTGATGTAAAGAAATTACGTTATTTAATCGAGAAAGAACTTTCACTCCCATTACCAACTAAATATTCATTGGAGTGTGGTATAAAGTTCATAGAAGATGTTAAGAAAGACCCCAACTTACAATTTATTTACAAAAAAACCATCGAGCACAAAGATTTCGGTAAGTGGTTAAGACAAGATGATGTAACAAGAAACGTTTTGAATGTTTTAGAAGGTAATGGATTCGATTCAGAATTATTCTTGGATAGTGGTGAGCAAATTTCACAGAAAAAAGCGAGTGAAGGTTTTTCTGAAAGATGGGTTGATGTTTTTAAACACGTGGTGATTAAAATATTGGGAAGTAAACAGAACGAGCTTCTACCGAAAATTTCTATTCCTAATCATTCTCCGGGTTCGGTGTACATGAGGATTAAGGAAGATTACAAAAAAGCTTTAGAAGAAGATAATAATGCAGCTAAAAACGTGCTTACCTACTTTTCAACTTTGATAAGAAACTCTTACAAAGATAAAAGAATGCCCAATTCAGTTAGCAGCGTACTTCAAGAAATAGAAGCTTTAAACTATATGATAGAAAGTGGTACGATAACAAATTATCAAGGT
>JAWBTN010000087.1:0-4713 GCA_039000415.1 Candidatus Aenigmatarchaeota archaeon
TTGATGGGTTTTGAAGGTGTGGAAATTTATTTACCTTTGATGTTTTTAGAAGATCCTTGGAATTTTTACATAGCTTTTAACGAAAAAGACCTGGATTACTTGGGCTTAAGAAGTGAAGAAGAAAGGAATGAAATTACAGCGAATTACAAGATAAAAGAACGTTTGGACTCTTTATCCATTGAAATATTAAAACCTGAAGAACCCAGTTTGAAAGTCATTTTAAACCTCCCAGAAATTTTTTCAGAGATAAAAGAAGATGTGAATGAATTGAGGAAGTTGGTTGGAAGTGATTTCGAACCTTACATAAAAGTTCAGATGAAAAGAGAAAAATTGATGGGAGAATTAGAAGAAGCATGTCTGGAGAATGAAAATTTTTACAAGGAGTTGATAGAAGCGAGGAAAGCTGACGAATACATACCACCAGACTTACCTCTAAACAAATCAGATAGTAAAGAGTTTAAGAAACTTTATGAAGTTGCTTTGATAGAGATTGAAGATTACATAGAGAGGAGGGAAAGAGAGATGGAAGAAAAAAGGAAGAAGATCATGGAGAGGTTGATGAAATGATTTTCTTCAATTCTTCTTTTCTTTTTTCGTTAACGTGAAATAGCGGATCAAAACTCTCCATAAGCTCTACAATTTCTCTCAATTCTTCTTTTCTTAAAGCATTGATTTCCGATTTTTTCCTCAGTTCATAAATCTTCTCTTCTATCCTACTTACAGATTTCGGAAAAAGAACGTTCAGTGATAGGAAATCTTCTATTTTTGATGAGATGTAGTTAAAATCTTCGTAATCATAAGATTTTATTTCTTCAGCGAGTTCTATCATTTTTTCACTCTCTTCAGGTTTATACAATGAAGAAAAAATTTTAGCCCTTCTATACAAATTCAAGTAAGGTTTTATTTTCCTGAAATCTTCTCTCAACTCAGGAGCATTTATCACGTACTCATAATTTCCATATTTTTCTAAATCTTTTCCGACGAAGAGTGTAACCCCGAGTTTAGACCCAACTTTAGCAACAACAGGTTCTTCAAAATGTGATAAATCATCCGTGACGTATATCAAATTAGGTTTTTTAGAGTTGGTCAAGAAAGAAAGATCACAATAAGTTTCAGGAAGGAAATATTCACTCATGCTTTTTTTCTTATTTTCACCCAAGTTTAAAGACGAGGTTGAAAAATAACCTTTTTCATCGAAGAGAAATTCAGATCCAGCTATGTTCGAATTATCAACACCGATCTTCCTTTTACAAATTTCTTCGATCGCTGTTTTTGGCGAACCACTGTTAATACCAACAACACAACCCATTTTTTCTAATTCGATAAAAGCTTCCCTAGCGTAATGAACTATTTTTATGTTTTTACTCCTTCCAGTTTCAACGCAAGCTTCGAGGAATTGACTTTTTGTCAACTTGCTCTCTTTCAATATCTTGTTGAGTTTTTTGTGCGATTTTTCAAAATTTGAAGGTGAAGTATCTATCTCAAATATACATTTTTTGATTTCATTCAAATTCTCCTCTATTTTTTTGTTTACCCTGGGGAGTTGATTGAAATAAAATTCTTCAAAAACTGTGCGACCATCTTCTCTTGTTAAAGTTAAATCAAAATCTGTTATTATGTAGAGTTTAGCAGTTAATGGGCGAAAAACACCTTCAACATTAATTTCATCATCTAGCACGGATTTAATTTTTCCGATAGAATCGAAATGAAAAAGGATAGACCATTTTAAGTATTCATTGTACATATTTTTAAAGTTGTTTTTCCAAATAATTATTATGGTGAACTGGAAAGTTTTTGTTTTTGGCGTGGTAATTATCGTGGCTTTTTATGCAACATTCCTCCTAATTCCTACATTGTTTGGAATCCAACTCGATTTCTTGTCTTATCCTTTAGTTTATGTAACACTAATACTAGCTGGAATATTCATAGCGATAAGTGGTCTTTTACCTTACGGTTGGGGAAAGATTCTAAGAAACATAGCTTATTTCTGTCTTTTCGTTTTAATCCTGATTTTGGAAATAAACGTGATGAAAGTAGCTCTTCAAAGACATCCTACTCAAGAATTAACTTTAGAAAAATGCACAACTTTATTCGGTGAAAAAGAACAACCAGAAAAAATTATAGACGCTGTTTCGATTTGGAGTTGTGTAACTACTGGCTATTTTCCGAAAGAAACTGGAGATTTAGGATGGACCATATTCGCGATATTCTATATAATCTTGCCATTCGCTTTCATCGTTGCTTTCCTCTACGGCATAATGACAGGAATTGGCTTAGAAGCTATTTTCGGTAACGTTGCGGGAACGGTGAAAGGAGTTTTAACTTTTGTGATATCGATGTTCGCTATGAGACAACTTTTTGGATTTTTCTTGCTCGACATGTTTGGGTATGGTGCCTGGGGCTTAGCGGGTGTTTTTTTGGCAGCCCTCTTCGTTATGGCATTAAGGAATATAGTAGAAAAATGGTACAGGATTGAGGAATATGGGAAAGAAATGCAAGAAGCCATGAAGACAGCCCTCGAGATCGAAAAAAACGCAAAAAAAGCACTTTACGATTATGTTAAGAAGATAAAGGGCTATAGAGGGACACCATTATATCAATCATTACAAAGCATAGTAGGTGGTAAAGGAACGCTGCAGTATCAAGCATATTCAAATTTAGGTGAGGTTCTTCAAGCACAAGTGAAACAAACGATAGATGAGATTATAAGTGGTAGAAAGAGTGTAGATGATTTATTAAATTTACTTAAGTAAATAGTTTAAGTACTTATTCTTCTTCATCTCCCGTTATCATTTTGTAAAATGCTTTACAAGTCTTAAATCCTCCATATTCTGATAAGGTATATAATGTATTACAAAAGGCTTCGTATGCCTCATATTCTTTTTTTTGAAGTTCTAGAGAATTCTTGACCGCTGCGATTATGATAGGCATATAAGGATTCATCTCGTAAGTTTCACAAGCTGAAGTTTCACTCCTTACATATTCCAAAAGTTTTTTGATATCTACTTTCCCGTTCTCCACATCTTCCATTAATTTCTTTGTTTTTGACATATATTCTTTAAAATCTTCATCATCCTCTATATATTCTTTACTCACAACGTACTCTGATGCAATTTTCTTAAGATCTTCTTGCGGTTCTTGTGTTTTCATTTGGACTTGGGGAGAAACTTGAGGCTCTGTAGTTTTTTCTTGTTTTTTAATTTTTTCCAAGATCAAATTGAACTTTTCATCCAATTTTTTTTCAAGATCTTTGAGAGCATTCTGAATCTTTTCATCTATCCTTTCATCTATATGTTGCCAAATCGTTTTAGGTTTAGACTCTTTTTCAGGCGGATCGTCGATATCATTTCGCTTTAAGTACTCGCTAATTCTGCTAATTTCGTTTTCAATTTTTTTTAATCTCTTTTCATAATCTTTAAAAACATCTTGAATTCTGGTTGGAGCATATATTTGTTTGTAGGGCAACCCTCTAACTCCCTTCCTTTTAATTAAAATGTAAGCTTCATATGGGGTTTCTTCTAAGGGAATTAAAAAATCTCCATCCTCGTAAGATATCATTCTTCTCCTATGGTGTAAACGCTTAGCTTTTTTCCTTGCCATATTTTCCCATGTAAGAATAAAACAGTTAATTATTTAAGCCTTTTCATTAACGAAGACAGAGCATTTTATTCCTTACAATTACAAATCTATTTTATGGAAGTTTTTGGCTTAACTTTGCAAGAATTGATTTTCTCGATTTTTTTACCCTTCCTCTTATTCTATATCTTGATTTACGCTCTACTCACAAAATCTAAAATTCTAGGCGAAAATGTTAATAAGCTTAATTCCATGCTCTCTCTTGTGATTTCAGCTTTAGGCATTTTTTCCCTTTACTCTTTAGGTCTCGCCTATTGGCTCCCTTTCTTCGCAGCTTTTCTAGCAGTCGCTGCTTTTGTTCTTGTGTATGTATTTGGTGTTGGTGGTTTAGCTTTTAAGAAAATTGGTAAGTATAAAGAAGAAGCAACTGGTGATAAGAAGAAATTTGAAGAAGGTGTTAAAAATTGTGAAGAGATATGGGAAAAGTTCAAAAGGGAAACCGATTTAACCAAAAAAGCCATGATACTTGGGGAGATGAAGAATGAAGTGGAAAAGCTCAAACCTTTAGCAGAAAAATTGGGAGAAAATTTAGGGAAATATCAGTGGTATAGGGATTACGAAAAAATTAAGGTGTAAATGTGGAATTCGTGATTCAATTCTTGTTGTTCCTACTGTCTTTTTTGGTCTCTTATGGTTTTTTAAGGAAAGTTAAGATTTTTAATCCTAGCGTGAACTTGATAATTTCTCTAGTAATAGCTTTTTACGTGCTGTTCGCCTCCACTTATTACCTAGAGAACGCAATCTTGATAATAGCTTATTCTTTCATCTCCCTATTGCTAATTTTTTCCGTAGCTTTATTGTACCGTTACAAAAAATAGGATTTATATTTACATTTTCAAATATAGATTATGGAGAAATTTGAAGGAAATTTGAAAGAAAAAGTTATTTTCTCCTTTTCAGTTCTGTTAATAACAGCACTTATTTTTAACTTGGCTCAAGGCCAGGATGTTTTTGGACAAATAACATCTGCTCTAAAAGATTATTGGGGATTAATATTCATTTTAATCTTCGTTTTAATCCTTCTAGCTCTTGGTGGTGTTTTGAAAAGACCGAAAGGAGGAATGCCAACAGGTCTTA
>JAWBTN010000088.1:0-4707 GCA_039000415.1 Candidatus Aenigmatarchaeota archaeon
GTTTAAATGAAATTTGTAAGTTACTCGAAAAGGCGAACTACAAGGTTTTGAAGAAGGGTAAGAGAATTGAGTTGCTTTATCCCGCTTACCGCAACGACATAATGCATCAAAGAGATGTGGTTGAAGATGTGATAATTTCTTTCGGCTACAACAAGATAAAACCTGAACCCCTGAAGATGAAAGTTGAAGGGAGAATAAGTGAAATTGAATTTAAAACTGAAAAAGTTGCTGAGCTCATGGTGAAGTTAGGGTTTCAAGAAATTCTATCCTACACTTTAACTAACAGAGATAATTTATTCAAGAAAATGAATTTAAAAGAAGGAAAAGTAGCTGAAATCGAGAACATAATTTCAGAGAATTGGTCTGTTTTTCGTACATGGTTAATCCCAAGTTTAATGGAATTTTTCTCGAACAATAAGCATGTCGAATATCCGCAAAAAATATTCGAAGTTGGAGATGTTGTTTTGATAGACGAGAAACAAGAAACTAGAACAAAAGATGTGAGAAAGCTTGCCGTAGCGATAGCTGATTCTCGAGTTAGCTACGATGATATTTCCGCTGTTCTCGATGCTTTCATGTCTTCGCTTGAAGTTAAATACAAGCTTAAAAAAAGTAAGCATCCAAGTTTCATCGAAGGAAGAACTGCTGAAATTTTTGTCAAAGGTAAGAGGGTAGGAATAATCGGAGAAATCCATCCTTCTGTTCTTGAAAATTGGAAAATGGAAATGCCTGTAGCAGCTTTTGAGATTGATTTGAGCTTTATACCGTGAATTTAATCTTCATTAAAAAATGCTCCTAATTTTTCCGATTTGAATGATTTTTTGACCTTATAATAAGTTTCACGATTATCTCATCATCCAGTTAACTAGCCTGTTTATAATCGTGAAGTGAAATCTTTGTTTTTCCAAGAAAGGTCTCCCTGTAAGCAAGCAAGCAAGTTTTTTGAATTCGATTGAAGCTGGTGAGTTTGGTGAGTAATTCACAACAGGCATTTTCGCAAATATGGCTTTTGGTATGTTTTTGTCTTCAGGAATTTGTGCAACAACAGGATAACCTATCATTTCCTCTATTTCTTCTTTCTTCAACTCATAATCCTTTTTTCCAACTCTATTCAAAACAATACCTATCACTTTTTTCCCCAATCTTTCAGCTAACTTTACCGTTCTCAAAAGATCAGCGACAGAAGGTAAGTTTGGATTAGTTACCGGCAAAACTTCTGAAGTTGCTTGCAAAGCTGAAATAGCTTCCCTACCAAGACCTGCTGCAGAATCTATCAGGATGTAGTTCGTTTTCCCGGTTAAGTTGAAAACAATTTCATACAAGCCTGAAGGATCTATTCCAGTTAGATCATCCACACACAAACTTGCTGGTATCACTTTAAACCCAAATGGGTGTGGGTAAATAGCATCTTTAAGTTTAACTTTACCTTTTAAAACATCGTGTAAAGTGTGAGGAGCGAAATGCATCCCAACATGCATTCCAAGGTTTGGTGTAGTTAAGTTACCATCTACTGCAACAACGTCTTCACCTAGTGTAGCTAATGCAGCAGCAAGGTTTGAAGTCAAAGTTGTTTTTCCTACCCCACCTTTTCCGCTTATTATGGCTATACTTCTCGTCATTCGATCAAACCTTAATTGATTTTTGAAATTTAAAAGTGTTTATTCTTCTTTATCCAAGCTCTTGAATATCATTTTGTCAAAGTTGAAAGGTTTCTTGATCTCTTGCTTAACTCTTTCTATCCAACCTTCTAGTATTATGACAGCATCGCTCAACGGAAATTTTTCTCCTTTTGTTTTTAATTCAACTTGCATTTGTTTTGTCTTCCTGTTGATCCTCCTCACGATATAAATTCCAAATTTTTGCTCTTCCATTTCTTCTGACATAACTCTTCTTTGCAATTTTAAAATAATAAAACCTGTATGAAATGCTCCCGGCGGGATTTGAACCCGCGACCTTCACCTTTCATCCTTTCGTCAAACCTTCTTTGATAGAAGGGTGCTGCTCTATCCAAACTGAGCTACGGGAGCTTCTCAATAGTTTTTTCTCTCTTAAAATAAAAATTATTTACAGAGATGAACGAAATTTTAATGGTGTAATCATGAGTGAGGTTTTGTCTCAAGCAGAAAAAGTTTTTTTGTTGGGTAATGAAGCTATAGCAAGGGGTGCTCTGGAAGCCGGCATAGCAGTGGCAACAACTTACCCGGGAACTCCGGCTTCTGAAATAGGCGATACTTTTGCGGAAATAGCCAAACAAGCTGGAATATATTTCGAATATAGTACTAACGAGAAAGTTGCCGTTGAAGTTGCAGCCGGTGCAGCTCTATCAGGCTTAAGATCAATAGTATCTTTCAAAGGTTTTGGGTTTAACGTTGCTTGCGATTCGATTTTTCCTTTAGCTTATACAGGAGTTAAAGCTGGTATGGTTATAGTAGTTGCTGATGATCCAAATTGTTGGAGCTCCGCACAATCGGAGCAAGATAGTAGACTTTTTTCAAAGATAGCCCATTTGCCAATGCTCGAACCTTCGGATCCGCAAGAAGCTAAAGATTTGACGAAAGCTGCTTTTGAGATATCTGAAAAGTTTAGTGTTCCTGTTATCTTGAGAACAACAACTCGTGTTAGCCATATGAGGGGCATAGTGAAACTTGGAAAAATAGAGAAAAAAGAAGTGAAGGGTCAATTCATCAAAGATATAGCTTTCAAGAATTATCCACCTGAAATAATAAGAACTCATTCTAACCTACATGAAAAACTCTTGAAAATTAAAGAATTCAACGAAAAAAGCAAGTTAAACTTCATAATTAACAAGAAATCAAGTAGTAAAATAGGTGCGATAACTTCCGGTGCCTCCTTCAACTATTTGATGGAAGTTTTGGAAGAGCTTAACATAAAAATTCCTGTTTTGAAGATAACCATGACTTATCCTTTTCCTGATAAGCTGGCATCTAATTTCATCAAAAACCTTAAAGAAGTTTTTATCGTGGAAGAATTGGAGCCTTTCATTGAAGAAGAAATAGAGAAAATAGCGAAAAATGTTAATCCAAAAATTAAAATTTACGGTAAAAATTTGCTTCCGTTTGCAGGCGAGCTTAAACCTGAAATTGTCATGAAAGCTGTAGCCAAAGTAATGAAAAAGGAAATACCGAAAGAATTGATAGAAGTTGAGGATGTTGAAAGCGTTGAAAAAAGATTTCCACAGCTTTGTCCAGGATGCCCGCATAGAGCTACTTTTTGGTCGATAAAAATGGCTGTGGGTGAAGATAAAGTATTCGCTGGAGACATAGGCTGCTACATGCTCGGAATTTTTCCACCCATAAACCAACAAGACTTCTTCCTATCGATGGGAGCTGGTATGAGTGTTTCCCAAGGAATAGAAAGATCTACAAAACAAAAACCAATAGTTTTCATAGGAGACTCAACTTTTTTCCATGCAGGCATTCCTGGATTAATAAACGCTGTACATAACAAAAGCAATTTACTCGTTGTCATTCTTGACAACAAAACAACTGCGATGACAGGACATCAACCACATCCAGGAGTTGCTTCAACTGGCATGGGAGAAGAAACCAAAGCTTTAGATTTGGAAGAAGTTGTGAAAGCTTGTGGTGTTGATAACGTGAAGGTTTTAAATGCTTTTAACTTAGAAGAATTCATTAAAACGGCTAAGGAATTTTATGGTTTTAATGGGGTGGGTGTGATAATAGCTAGGGGAGAGTGTAGACTTCAAGCCGTTAGAAACATGGTTAAAAAAGGGATAAAAATTCCAAAGTTCGAGTTTGTTGAACAACCTGGTGAAAAAGAAGCTGAAAAGCTTAGATCTTTTGGCTGTCCTGCTGTAAGAAAGGACAAAAATTTTTACATAGATGAAGATCTTTGTTCTGGTTGTGGCGTTTGCTCTCAAATTTTCAGTGGAATAAAGGTTAAAAAATGGGTATGAAATTCAACTTGGTCATAACTGGCTACGGAGGTCAAGGAATTTTGAGCTTAGCCGAAATCATAGGAAAGGCTGCGATGGAAGAAGGTTACGAAGTTAAAAGTGTGGAAATTCACGGTTTATCGCAAAGGGGTGGGTCTGTACAATGTCACTTAAGGTTCGGGGAAAAAATTTATTCTCCGCTCGTGAGAAAAGCTGGTGCAGATTTGATAATAAGTTTGGATTTGTTGGAAGCCTTGAGAGCTTGTTATTATGCTAACGAGAAGACGAAGATACTAACTGATAGCAAATTCTTAAACCCAAAACCCGTGCCTGACAAAAAAATTGAACCAGAAGACATTTTGAAAAAAATTGAAAATATAGCTGAAGTCGAAGTCGTAAATGCTTGTGAAATAGTGAAGAAGATCGTGGGTAATGTTGCTATGATAAACATGTTCATGTTGGGAGTTGCACTTAATAAAAACTTTTTACCAATCAGTAAAGAGAATGTGTGGAAAGCTGTTTCTCAAAAGATAAGACCTCAATTCCTTGAAATCAACAGGAAAGTTTTTGAAGAGGCTCTTAAACTATAAGCTTTTTACTTATGAACAGTAAATTAAAGAATATGTTTTTTGATATTTTCAATTCTTGGGTCGAAGAAAAAAATGGTCTTTACTGGCCTTCAAAAAGAATGAAGAAAGTTGCATGGCTTAACGATGAAAAAATTTACGATGAAGCTAATAAAGATCCTGTTAAATTTTGGGGGGATTTGGCACAATATTTGTTTTGGTTTG
>JAWBTN010000089.1:0-4573 GCA_039000415.1 Candidatus Aenigmatarchaeota archaeon
AATTGTCAAGGTATAAAGTTACAGAAGCGTACTGAGCAGGAGCCTTTCCATTTCCACCGTGAAAAATAAGTTCATGAAGCCTTTCTGCTCTTAAACTTTTAGCCGAAATTCTTCCTAAAACAAAGCATACAGAATCTACTATGTTAGATTTTCCGCTTCCGTTTGGGCCACAAATTATATTGAAACCCCTAAGAAAAGGAATTGAAATCTTCTTGTTGAAACTTTTAAAACCTTGTAAAGTTAGTCTTGTTATACAAGTCATTTTTCCCTATATAATTATTGTTTTCTAAAAAATAATACTTGAAGAAAGCTTTATTAATTCAAAAAATAAATTTAAAAAAAGATAAGGATGATAGGCAGAGCAAAAGTTTGTTTAGCTTTTTTGGTTATTACATCTCTAGTAGTAATACTCTTAGTTGAGAAGTATGGGTTTGGGGCTGAAGTAACGGTCAATGCAACAGCAGGAAATGTAGCGCCTACAGTAGGAACTGTTACAATAACTCCCAGCGAAGTTTCGCCAGGAACAACTTTCTATGTCGCAGCAAATGTTAGCGATTCTAACGGAAAAGAAGATATAATCCAAGTTAACGTTTCTTGTTTTGGTACAGGAGGAGTCGAGTGGACCGATGGTTGGGATAGCTTAAAGCATTTAAACGATAGCTATATAACTTGGTCTGAAATTAACACAACAACTTGGCTTGTAAACGCAACTTTTAACACTAGTGTAAATTATTGGAGCACTAAAAGTATAAATGGAACATGGACTTGTAAAATTTATGTAAATGATTCAGGAGGCCTTTCTGCTGTTAATAGTAATACAATGACAGTTACAACTTATGCTGGAGTAAGTTTATATGCAAGTTCTTGCGTTTTTGACTCAGGGTCTCCCGGAGCTACAGGAAAACAGTGGGCTTGTCCCTCGGACAGAAACAATACCGTGCTACATGAAGGAAATACATGGCTAAATGTAACTATAAATGCAACTGATTTAGTAGGAAAAACAAATCCATCATGGTTCATAGGGTTTGGAAACATGACATGGAACCAAACTACAGGTGCAGTTCCAACTTCAAAGCAAGGATACCAATTTACAGGCTCACCGATGGACTTCATAACTTTCTGGTCAAGAGGAGATGCTAGTACTCTTACGTATAACACAACTAACGCCACACTATGGCTAGATTATCCATCTCCACTATACCTTCAGACATACGAAGGAAATATAACATTCAATGCTCTAGTAGCATAAGAAGAGATTTAAACAGTAAAAAACATTAAAAAGAATAGTGAAGAGAATGAAATTAGTAAATTTCCTATTATTCTTTCTTCTAATTTTTTTATTTTTTCCCTCAACTTTTGGAAAAATTGGAATAGGAATAGCTCCTGGTTCTGGGAATTATAATTTTACCCTAGATGGCGGTACTATTGATTTTACTGTGTACAATACTGGTGATTCTGATATGGTTTATACTTTAACTTTGAGCGGGAATGCCTCAAATTTTACTTCAGTTGAGCCAACTCAAATGGAAATAAAGGCTAATAGCTACGGAGTTTTTAAAGCAACAATAAACCCAACAAAAGAAGTGAAGGAAGGTGAAACTTATACTTTAATTGCTTCTGCTAGAGCATTAACATCAGGAAGTATAGGAGTTGGTGCTGAAAGTAGGATAACAATATATTTTGAAGGACCAAGAACAAAACCCTACGAACAACCTTATCTTTTTTATTTACTAATAATTGTGGTAATAGTAGCTGCATCTGTAAGCTTTCTAATCTATAAAAAATTTAAAAAAGGTGTGGTATGAAAGAGGTTTTACTTTTTCTTATTTTTTTGTTTACTTCCCTTTTTCTGATAAGGTATGTTTACTCGATTAGTGTTGATTTGGTTTTACTTAACGTAACAAACATAGATCCAGGAAAAAGTTTTGAAGTAAAGGCAAACGTTACCGAAACTTTAGCAAGTTTAATTAACGATACTAATATCACGTGCGTTGGACCTGGAGGACAAGAATGGGTTGAAAGCTGGGATAGTTATACTTTGCTTAATGATAGCGTAAGTTGGAATGTTATAAATACTACAACAATAGAAGTTACAGGAATTATTACTTTGAATACAAGTAGCATTAACGGAAGTTGGACTTGTAAAGTTTATGCCAGAAATTCTATAGGCCAATCTACCTTTAATTCTAATTCATCCTTAACTGTAAACACATATGTTGGTTTAATAGTTTTTGAAAATTTTTGTGGGTTTGAAGCTGGTTTGCCAGGAGACGAAAATAAAAACTTTACTTGTGAAGGAAAGAATCATATAACTTTTATGCATGATGGTAATGTAAATATTTCTGTTAAAATAAACGGAACGAATTTGGTTGGTACAATTGATACCACATGGGAAATAGGTGTTGGAAATATAACTTACAAAAACGTTACATCAGGTTCACAAGCTCCTTCACCACCAGGTATACCGTTAAGCACGATAGAATCAGAGCTTATAAGTTATTGGGATAGAGGTATTTACCCAAATAAAAATACCAACGATTTATACTGTTGGCTAAATTATCCTGTACCTCTAAAAGTTCAAACATATCAAGGAACAATATATTTAATAGCAAGGGAGGCTTAAGATGAAAAAAATAATTTTACTTTTTATGTTTTTACTAACTATTAGATTATGTTTTTCTCTTGCTCAAGAAATTAAAGTTGAAGGAAGGGCGAGGGGTTGTGGCGATGATATTTGTGAGTTTGATGAAACTTGCAGTAATTGTCCTCAGGACTGTGGCGTTTGCCCTACACCTCCTCCTGGAGGAGGTCCTGGACCTGGAATTTACATCCCACCTCCAAACATTTCAATTTCGCCTTATAATCTTTCCATAACTTTAAAAAATCTTTCTTCTTTTATTCCAGTTTATGTTGAGATTCCGTCTGATAAAAATCTAAGCATAATTGCTCTAATAGTTGAAACGAAAAGCAACTTGAACGAGCTCAACCTTACCATAGAAAGACTTTTTGAAAAACCAACTTACGTTAATTCTTCTTCTGAAAACGATTATACTTACATTCAAATTGCTTCAAGTTCTCAAGATATTTTCAGGCTAAAGTTTAAGTTTAAGGTTGAAAAGAGTTGGTTCAGAGAAAAAGGAATAACTAACGCTTCTATCATTTCTATGTTTAAATTTAAGGAAAGAAGTTGGGAAAGACTTTTTACGATGCTAATTCACGAAGATTCTAACTATTACTATTACTATTCAGAATGTTGGGGTTTAAGTCTGTTTTCGATAGGAACTTACAAAGAAGAGGAAGTAGCCGTACCAATTCCTTCTTGTCCTCTTTGTCCTTCAGATACTGACTGGACTGCTTGCGTGAATAACGAGCAAAGCAGAATAAGGTACGTGTGCGGGAATGAAACTGGTTATGTTTGCTTGCCAATAGTTGAAAAGAGAAGTTGCGAAGTAGAAAGAGCTTTGGATTTCACTTTCCTTTACTTAGGAGTAATAATTGCTCTAGCAATTGCTTTAGTGGGAATTTTTGTTAAGCAAAAAGTTGTTTTCAAACCAATAAAACTTCCAAAGCCAAAACCACCAAAGCCAAAGGAAGAAGAAGAGAAACCAAGAATCGTTAGACCAGAAGAAGCTTTAAAGGAAAAAGTTGTGTTAGAAGAAAAACCGGCCAAGCCTGAAGTTAAACCTGAAAAGGTTAAGTTGGAGGTTCCAAAAGTAGAAGTTAAGCCTGAAGTACCTAAGTTAGCTGTTCCAAAGAAAATAAAAGTAAGGAAAATTGAAGATATAGTAAAGAAGTTTAACGTTGGAGATTTGATAAGAGTTAAGGCTGATGTTGCACTTCATGCTATCGGAATTCCACATGTTTACAAGTTAGAAGACGAAAGTGCGATAATTTACGGAACTTATGATAGGCTTATCGATAGAGGTACTTATTGGGTTGAAGGTATAATTAAAGAAGAGGACGGAAGGAAGTATCTTGAGATTAAGGAGGTGAAGAATGTTTGAAATTCCAGCTCCTTCCTTAAAAAAGGAAGAAAAAGAAGAAAAGCCAGAAGTTAAAGAAGAAAAGAAAGCAGAAGTTAAAAAACCAGAGAAGAAAAAAGAAAAGAAGAAAAAAGTGGCTAAACCAAAAGTAGAAAAAATAAAAGGTATGGAAGTTTTTGTTAAGGAAATAAAAAAGCAAATAAAGGTTTTGAAAGAAACAGGAAAAAAACTAGAGAAAGAACTTTCTTCTGACATACTTAAAAACTTGAATCAAACACTAGAAGAGCTAAAAAAATTAAAGGACGAAAAAGCAAAAGTAGAACAGTCGATTAAAACGTTAGAAGAGAAAAAAGCAGCTTTGCTTCAGAGAAAGTCAGAAGTCCAAAAACAAATGAATGTTATAAAGAAAAAGATAGAAAGTTTAGAAGAGTCTTTCAAAAGTATTGCTTAGTAGATTATTCCGTTGTAGTTAAGAAAATCAATCGCAGGAAAAATTAAACTCTCTAAAATTTTTGTGAAGGAAAAGTCTTGTAAGGGAAGCTCAGCATCTAGCGAATATTTCTTCAAGAGTTTTTTCAGCATTCCCCCAT
>JAWBTN010000009.1:0-16875 GCA_039000415.1 Candidatus Aenigmatarchaeota archaeon
AAGCCTCAAGAAGATTGTTGTACTTTATTCACACCAAAACATGCTAGTGCTGCAGGGAATCTTGAGCTTGTAAAAAAGTTGGAGAAAAAATTGAAAGTTGAGGAAATGGTGAGAAAAGCATTAGAAGAAGCGGAAACAGAATTTTATTGATGGCCAAGGTAGTGTAGCGGTTAGCACAAGGGCCTGTGGAGCCCTTAGCCCGGGTTCGAATCCCGGCCTTGGCCTTCGAAAAATTTTAACCTTCTTTAAAACTTAAAAAATGGAAATATCACTAAACAAACTCCTATGAAAAATCAAATCTTGTCAAGGTTGAAGCAAATAGTAGCCGGCAGCTTTTTCTCTCGCAACTCTCTTGACAACTTTCTTGTTGACTAAGCTCAAAAGTATGTTTGCTACTTTACCTTTTGGCATCATCGCAGCTTTAGCTATTTGATCAGCATCTTTTACTTTATCTTCAGCTACCGCTTTCAAAGATTTCATAGCCTCTACTACTTTTGCTTCATCTTGCGTTAGTTCCACCATTTTATCACTTTAAATAATTCTCTCAAATTTTTAAATATAAATTTCAAATGCTGGCGGCGGGATTTGAACCCGCGTTCTCGGCGTTTCTTATCATCTTTCATCAAAGCTCATTTTATTATGAGCGCCGCATGCACCTGTTAAGTGTATGCTAAGCTTTTAGCCAGGCTAAACTACGCCAGCTTTTACAATTAATATCTAACTCGATATAAAATAATTTAAGGTTAAATGAAAATACTAGTAACGGCTGTACCAGGTGGAGGAAAGAGCACTGTTTTGGAATACGTGAAGAAAAAATTACCTGAAGTTAAAGTGGTAACAGCAGGCGACATCTTCTTAGAAATAGCCTCGAGAGTTTACGGTATAAAAAATAGAGATGATTTGAGAAAAAAACTTACCATAGAGCAACAGAGGATTATTCAAGAAAATGTGGCAAGGAGGATAGCGAAGATCAAAGCAAAAATTTTGTTGGTGAATACTCACATAACCATAAAAACACCTTACGGCTATTTCCATGCTTTGTCCGAAAGAACTATGAGGATAATGAAGCCAGACTTGATAATTCTGTTGGAGTTTAATCCAAGAGATGTGTTGAAAAGAAGGATTTTAGACAAAAGTAGGAAAAGGGATTTAGAGAGTTTAGATGCTATAGAAGAGCATCAAATCGTTAACAGGAATGTTGCTTTCGATGTTGCTAGCCAGTTCGAGTGTCCTGTGAAAATAATAAACTTGAGGTTTAAAGAAAAAAAGCCTTTCGAGCAAGCGATAAAAGGAGCAAAAGAGATAATTAAGTTGATAGAGGTGATGAAAAAATGAAGTTAATAATATTCGGTCCACCAGGCTCTGGAAAGGGAACTTACTCTTCCAGGCTAAAAGAAAAATTTGGTGTAGAGAAGATAGCAACCGGAGATATTTTCAGAGCTGCTATTAAAGAAGGTAACGTTTTGGGGAAAATGGTTGAAAGCTACATTTCAAAAGGAGAATTGGTTCCTGATGAAATTGTGATGGAAGTGATTAAAAAAGAATTGGAAAATAAGGATAATTTCATACTAGATGGCTTTCCAAGAACTGTGAAGCAAGCTGAAGAATTGGAAAAGATCACCAAGATAGATGCTGTGATATTGATAAATTGTCACGATGAAATATTGATAGAAAAAATTTCTGGTAGGAGGATTTGCTCCAATCCAAAATGCGATGGAAATTACAACGTAGCTGATATAAGGAGAAATATCGATGGAATAGATTACACCTTACCACCACTTCTTCCTAAAAAAGATATGGTATGCGATAAATGCGGATCTCCTTTAATTCAAAGGAAAGATGACAATCTGGAAACGGTGAAAGAGAGACTTGAAGTTTACAGAAAACAGTCTTTGCCTGTGATAAAGTATTACAGGGAGAAAAAAGTTCCTTTCGTAGAAGTTTGGATGAACAAGCCTCCTGAAGAAGTTGTCGAAAAAATAGTTGAAGGTTTGAAGAATTTAGGATTGGTTTAATTTTTCCAAAAGAGCTTTGAAGATTATTGGAAGGAGGAGAGTAGCATCACCTTCTATTGTTACATGTTTCGCATCTTCTTTAATTTTACCCCATGAAATTGCTTCCCTTGTCCTTGCCCCACTCAAGCTACCATCCCATTCGATTGCTGTTGTTATGTAGACTGCATAATCCAAACCTTTCTTAAACTGATTCCACCATATGACATGATGCTTGGAAATTCCCCCTCCTATAACTAAAGCTCCTGTTTTTTTTGCTTTCCACACGATATCGCTTAAAAGTTGCTCATCTAACAAATCATTTATCTTGAAATCTTTGTGCTCTTGCCAAAATTGCCATATCTGATAGCCAAGTGCACCATCCGTTATTCCTGGCACTATCACAGGAATCTTGTTCTTCCAACACCAATAAAGGATTGAATCTTCTTTCCCAATCCTTTTACCCAATTCCCAAACGAGCTCATGAGTTGAAATTTCTTTTTTCTCTGAATAGATTCCTTTTAAAAATTCTTTCATTTTTTCTTCAATTATCATTCCATAAGATTCCATCGGCACGAAAACATTTCCTAACCTGTGAATTCCTTTTTTGTGAAGCTCTTTGTCATCAGCATCAAAGCTGCCATGATAATATTTCTTGAAACTTCTTGCCAAATCATGATCTAAAGTTCCACAAGTTGTTATTATTACATCAAACCATTTTCTCTTAACAAAATCCCTTATTATACCTCTTGTACCAGTTGCTATTATGCAAGCTGGGAAAGAAAGGAATTTTATACATTCCTTTTCTTTAATCATTTTTTCGAGAATTTCAACTCCAAGACCAAAATTTTTAGCGGTAAAGCCACCGGCTTCGATCATTTGCTTTACTATTTCTTCAATCGAGCTGTTCTCTTTCAAGTTGAAATCTTTTACTTCCTTTTCCATAAAATTATGATGCTTGCCTGAATTTAAAACAATTTATTTTAGAATATCCATTCGAAGAAAGTCACTATCTTTACAAAAATACAACAAACAGCGAGAATTCCAATAAAAATAAGTTGAGGTGTGAGTTAAAGATTTGTTACACCAAAGATACAGTTACAGTTTTTTCCGAGATGCGTATTTTACTTATTTTTCTTACCCGAAATCAAGATACTTTGAGAAGAATAAGTTTCTTTAATTTTTGTGACAGAAAAACCCACATCTTTAAATAGGTTTTCTAGCATCTCTTTCGTGAAAAAATCTTTTCCCCTCTTTTTCATTTCTAAATCTTGCAAAATATTAAATAATCCTAATATAGGAAAGTGAAAGATTAATTCCAAACCTTTAAATCTCTCGTTATGAATGGATGCCTTAAAACTATTTATCAGTGGTTTGTAAGAGAAGCCTTTTTTCAGGTCACAAACCACTAATTTTCCCTCAGGTTTTAAAATTCTGTAGAACTCTTTAAGCAGCAATCTAGGATTTTCAATTGCAGACAATACATGAATACAAGCTATACCATCAAAAAAATTTGGTTTAAACTTGAGATTTTCGTTCAAATCCCCGTAACCCAGAAATACATTTTCTCTATTTTCTAACTTTTTATACGCTATTTTTAACATTAAAATAGAAAAATCTACACCGTAAACTTTTGGATTTTCCCCATTTTTTAACCTTTTTAATAATTCCCCAGTACCACAACCAGCATCAAGATAAACTCCATTCGGCTTTACATCCAACTCTCTATAAACATCTTCAATCATTTCTTTATACGGCAGAAATCTTTTTGTCTTGTCATAGGATATCGCATAAAATCCCCAAGCTATTTTATTCATTTTCCCACTATAATTTAGCTTAAAACTAAGTTTTTAATAGTTTTAGTTGATTTACCACCTTATAACAAAAACACAAGCAGGGTCTCCACAAGCTATGCATTTTTCTTCCACACATTTGACTTTTCTCTTTAAAAGGATGGAGAGCCCCCCTCCAAATAAACCAGAGATATAATAATCAATAGGTCTTTTTGATTTTCCAAAATCTCTTAGATAGCAACGCGCTATGGGATTAACATAGTTAGAGATAATAATTACCCTTTTTTCCCAGTCAAACTTTTCTACTTTGAAGATTCCATACCCGTCTGCCATCCAGGACTTACCTATGAAATCTAAAGTTTTTTCTAGTAACTTTTCCGAGAATTTAATCGCCACTTTAACCAATGAAAGTCCAAAAAATTTAGAATGAAGCTCTATTCCTTTCTTCGCTTGATATTCTCCAAACTTATATAATAATTTAGGTGGTACATCTTTATGGATTTTAGAAAAAGTAAGTGCTGGTATCATTATCATTTGTACACCTTGGGAAATTATTCTACCATCTTTTTCCACTTTAAACTGCCCTGTCCTTATCATTTTTAAGAAATGTTGAGAAATGTCTATGTCGTTACCCATTTTTATTCACCTCTTGAGTGATAAAATTTATATGTTTAGGTTTAACTTGGCCAAGCGGCATTTTTCTAGATATTTTTTCCATAATCTCTTTTTCTATTTCTTCATAATTTTCAGGTTCTGTTATTTCAACTTGAAACAATTTTTCCATAGGATATGTGAGAGAAAAAGTATCTAAAGTTTGTTTTAATTCCGTTTCTTTTAACTTTTCCATAACCATGTGTATGATTTTTTCTTTTTCAGTAATTTTTTCCTCAGGGATTATTTTCAACTCCCATCGTGGAAATGGCCTTTGAGGAGTGGGTCGATAAATATTGAGGATAAAATGTCTCATTTTTAACTGTGGAATACTATTGAGTTTTGCTTTAATTTCGCTAGGATAAACTCTTGCGACAGAAAAAATTAACATCTCATCTTCCGAAGCATCGGATGGTAGAATTTCTATAGATCTACCTAAGACTCTAACTTCTGGAAGAGTAACATGGCTTACTTCTGTGGATAATCTAATCGGTAAAGTTTTTTTACTACTTACCACTTCTACTAAATCACCGGTGGGATACCTAATCAATGGTAGACATCCACCATCTCTTGTAATTATAAGTTCTCCTCTAAGTCCGTCGTACCATTCCCACCAAGGAATCGCTTCTACATGATAATTCGGATTTTTCTTAGCCCTTCTGATATCTTCTGGCTTTGCTATTTCAGGGATAAACCAATTTAAAAGGGGGTTTAAATTTCCGTTTTCTGAAAGTTGTACCATTCCTAAGAGGACTTCAGTAGATCCATACACTTCAAAAATTTTTGCGTTGGTGTAAAACAATTTTAGTTTTTCTCTATAAGGATCTACAGGCTCTCCTCCTAAAAGCATAACTTTAACGTTTTTCATAATTTCATCAAGTCTTTCGAATTCCAATCCATGTAAGTATAATGAAGAAAGAATATCACCAAACATTCCAAATTTTTTTCTCATCTTTTCTACCACAGTTTTCTTAAAATTATCAGGATTGTCTATAATTTTTGCAACCGTTAAAGCTGTTCCAGGAAACCCGATCATTCCTTTGAAATCTTCTTCGCTTTTAGATACTTTTTTGAGCCCATTTATCAGGTCTTGGGGTTTAGTGATGTAAGTATTTACAGCTTTATAACCCGCTCTATTAAAGAATTCACACATATGACCGGAGATGTAAGGTGGTGGAGCACCTAAGCTCCATATAATATCTCCTTTACGTAAATTAAGGAGATGAAAAATTCTTTCAGTCAAAAAAGAAATTCTATCAATATCTTCTTCTGCGTAATAAATTTTTTTTGGAATTCCAGTGGTACCTGCTGTGTGTGCCTCGATATAAGGGGGTTTCAATAAACAAGCTTCTAACCCCCATCTTCTTATTTTTGAATCTATATCATCATAAAATGTTAAAGGTAACTCATTTATCCTTTCAACATCTTCTATGATTTTAACACTATCCCCATATATCGGACTTTTTTGTGCTTTTTCCGTTATCTCAAAGAGCATTTTACTTTGCTGTTCCACAATTTCGGAATAAGGTCTAAACAAACCGTTTACCCAATCTTCGTTAAACTTTTCTAATAATCGGCTCATTTAAAGAATCCCCGTTTTTTAAAATTCTTTAGCGATTTCTTCGATTTTTCTTCCAGTTATTTTTATCCCACCTTTCCCTATTTCAAAAGTTACTGGTTCACAATAATGTTTACTCTTCCTTAATTTCAAAATCCTCAAGCTTCTGTTAAAAGCCCCACCTATTCCTAGAGTTTCGAAGTCGACTATACCATCCGCAATAAATTCGCTTATGCTATCTCTTGATAAACCAGTTTCTCCCTCTACCCTATCGGTAACCACTAAACTCAAATCTAACTTCAAACTCCTTAAAAACTCGAAGATATCTGAGATCATACTTCTTAGGGCAAAATTTGGGTCGAAAACACCCATTATCGTTACTTCCTTGAATAACAAGTACTTAGAAATTTCTTCTGGCCCATAAAATCTTGGTAGAGCTCCGGATAAAGAATCCAAAATTACACACGAAAAGCCTTGCTTGACGTACTTTTTAATAGAATCTTTGAAATCACGCATACTTTTCAATTCTACAAAAATCAATCGCTTCTTTTTAATTAAAGGTTTAACGCTAATTCCAAGTAATTCACACTGTTCTTCAAGATTCTCTGGAAGTTCTCCATCTATGGTTATGTACAAAACCTTTTTTCCATCACTGGCCAGATTCCTCGCCGTTTGAAGGCAAAAAATCGTTTTTCCACTCCCAGGCACTCCGGTGATTAAAACTATCGAACCTTTCGGGAAACCTCCTTCTATGAGTTCATCAAAACCCTTAATTCCAGTTTTTATTCTTTCCATTTCCTCACCAAATTTAAAAATTCGTGTTTAAATTTAAATTCTTATTCTTGAAGAGTTTTTGAAGTGAATTCGAATACTTTAAAACTTGAATTTAATTGGAGTAGACTCAAAATGTTTTTCCACATAGTTCTAAAAATTCACAGGATAAATGCTCCATGCAGGAATTAAATCAGCCTATATATTTTTGTACAAAACAAGATATTTTGATTATATGCTTGAAGAAGAAGTTTTAAAATTACTCGAAAAGGCTGGTATAAAAGAAGCTAAGCTTGAAATTCCCAAAGAAAAAGAATTTGGAGACTTGGCTTTTCCTTGCTTCGAGCTGGCAAAAAAAGAGAAGAGAAGTCCTATTGAAATAGCGAATGGAATTGTGGAGAAGATTAAATCTCAAAAAAGTTATTTTGTGAAAAAAGTTGAGCAGAGAAATGGTTATGTGAATTTTTTCTTCGATTGGAGCAAAGTTTCAGAAATAGTTTTAAAAGAAATTTTGAAAGGGAAAAAAATTAGGAAAAAAGGGAGGATTATGGTGGAATTTTCTCAACCCAATCCGGTGCATTCGATGCACATAGGTCATGCTAGGGGTACTTTTCTCGGAGATTCTTTATCAAGGATACTTGAGTACTCGGGCTACAAAGTTATAAAAGCTAATTTGATGAACGATACAGGACTTCAAGTTGCTAAGCTTCTAACAGCTTACGTGCTGTGGGCTAATGGTGAGAAGCCGATCGGAAAGCCAGATTTTTGGTTGTGGAAGCTGTACGTGAAGTTTCATGAAGAAGCGAAGAAGGACATAACCTTGGAAGAAAAAGCTAGGGAAATATTGAGGAAAATTGAAGAAGGGAAAGATGAAAAATTGGTTAAAATTTGGAAGAAAATCGTGAGATGGTGTGTGAAAGGTTTTGAAGAAACTTACAGGAAGCTTGGAATAAAGTTTGATGTTTACTTCTACGAGAGCGATTTCAGGGAATTTGGGAAAAAAATGGTTGAAGAAGGTGTGAAAAAGGGGATAATGATAAAAACCGAAGATGGTGCTGTTCTGTCGAGATTGGAAAAATTCGGTTTGCCGGATACAATCCTACTTAGATCCGATTCCACAGGTTTGTACATAACCAGCGACCTTGGAATGACGGTTCAAAGATTTAAGAAGTACAAGCTAGACAAGCACATTTGGGTTGTTTCTTCAGAACAAACCCTACATTTCAAACAACTTTTCAAAATTTTAGAGATGTTTGGATACGAATGGGTTAAAGGGTGTAAACATTTTTCCTTTGAGCTCGTGAAGTTGCCTGAAGGAAAGATGTCTTCAAGGGAAGGAAAAGCTGTCATGCTCGATGAAGTTGTGGAGAAAATATGTGAGTTAGCTTATGAGGAAGTTAAGAAAAGGAATTTAGGGATGGGTGAGAGAAAGAAAAGGAAATTAGCGAGAGAAATAGGGATAGGGGCTTTGAAGTATGCTATCGTTAAGATAGAACCAGAAAAAAACATAACTTTTGATTGGAATAAGATGTTGAAATTTGAAGGTGATACAGGACCTTATTTACAATACGCACACACGAGATGTGCTGGTATATTGAGGAAAGCCGGAAAATGGAAAGCTAGATTTTCTTTTAAAGAATTAAGTGAAGGTGAGAAGGAATTGGTGAAGTGTTTGATGAAGTTTGATGATGTGGTTGAAAAAGCTGGTGAAGATTTAAAACCACATTACATATGCAATTATGCTTTTGAGCTTGCCACACTTTTCGACAAATTTTATGAAACTAATCCTGTCTTGAAAGCTGGTTCAGAGGAAAGGAAGAACTTCAGGCTAACTTTAGTTAAAGCTACAAAAGTTGTTTTGGGAAATGCACTTAAACTGATAGGTATCGAACCTTTGGAAAGGATGTGATGTTAGATTTTTAAGCCAAGTTTATCTTCCACCATCCTCTTCATCTTTTCAGGATCTTTCATTTTTTGTTGATATTTTTTGAAATATCTGGGTATAGTTTTTGGATTATCTTTCATCTGTAAGTAATCATGAACTTCTTGTATCATGTCGCTTGATAGAATCTTTACTCTCTCTTCGGGAAAATAATGGATGAAAATCATCCCTTCTTTGAAAACGTTTGTGTGATAGTAATTGCTCCCCGTATCAAAATTAAAGCCATAATCTTGATGGAGAGCAAGACTTGCTGCTAGAACTTGATAAACATGTCCAACCGGTGGAGAAAACGGTGCACCGAGCTTAGTATCACAAACATGAACTTTTCCCCCTTCTGTAACCAAAACTATATCAGCCCTTCCTTCTATCCTGAAATCTCCGTATTCTGGAGATTCAAGTTTTAGCGATAGTGGAACTTCTGTGAATTTTTTGAAATCATGTTTACTCAAACTACAGGATCTTCTCACGTCATGTATAAGGTTACCAATTTCAGAAAGTTCTTGAAGTGTGGCTCTTATCCCCTGAGCCGTTGTTACCACTTCTCTCTCAATTTCCTCCCTAAAACCCAAATCTCTCAAAACATTTTCTACAGGTGTCCTTCCGAAATCGCTGAAATGGTAGTCACAACTTTCATGTAAAGACCTTTCCCTAATCTTTTCAAAAGGATACATTTCTTCCTCTATCTTCATCTGAATCGCTTGTATTATTCCTGTCCATTGTTGTATTTTGTTGGTCAATTTCACAAAATTCTCCAAATTTTTCCAATTTTCTTCTTTCACTCCTTTTTTCCATTTTTCATATCTCTCTAACGTACACAAACTTTCATCGTTGAAATCTAAAAATATCCCACCCCTTCTACATTCCACAGGTTTACAATAAATCTTTTCATGATCTTCATCAAACCAAATGTCGAAAAATTTTTGTAACTTCCTTTCCCTTAAAGGTTCTTCAAGAAGGGAAGAATTGTAAACTAAATCGAATTTCTCAAAACCAAACTTATCTTTTATAATTTTTTCCAACTTCCCCGGTAAAAATTTTCTCACACCTCTTGAATCGGTTATGTACCTACCTATAAGTCTTGAAGTACCTAGACCCCAGCTCATATACTCTTTATCTCCAAAGTTGTTGTTCAAGAATTCTTTAACTACATCAAGTTCAGGATCGTAAATTCTGTAATGTTCTAGAACTTTCCTCAGATTTTTGGAAAAACTTTTACCTGTGAGGAAAAGAATCGGTTTTTGTTTCAAATTCTTCTCTATGAATTTTTTCGCTTCATTTATGAAATGTTGATTATTGAGCTTAATACAAATCTTCTCGACTTCACCCCAACTCATCTCCCTTTCCTTACCCTTATAATAAAAATCGAAAGCTTTTTTTTCTAAGTCCGAATCCTTGGGAGGCTTTTTACCCATTAATTCAGAACGCAATCTTAAAAATCTCGTTAACCTTTCTACAACTTGATAATCTGTGATATCAGGAACTGAAAAGCTGTTGAAGTTTATGAAAGGTTCTAAGTTTATTGGATTGAAAGGAACAAAACCTATTGGTGTGACCAAAGTTATCATACTCAAGAAACTCAAGGATTTGTCCCTAAACTTGTAAGAGTTTATTATCTTCGATATTATATCGATAGCTGGGTTAACTTTTGAATACAAATCCCTTGAAGTTTTTGGTATGAGTTCAATACTTTTTAAAGGGATTCCGAGTAAATTTTCCCTTTGAACTATCCTATCTCCTTCTTTTCTGAAGTAAAAATTGTAAGGAAAATAAGGTTCTGTGTAGACTACAAAAATTTTATCCGGGTACTCGAATTTATCCAAATTTTTCCTCAAATCTCTCAGGAATTCAACTTTTTCTTTTCTTGGGTACAATTCTTCCTCCAAGAATTTCAAAGTAGTCAAAGCGAGCTCCCTTTCGTAATTCCTGTAAAAGGCATCTTCCACCAGCGAAACGGTGTAATTCTTATCAACTTCCATCAAGTTTCTTATAAATCTCCTACTCGAAGTGAAATGCAGTACTTTCATAAAAATCCAAGAAGAGTTTAAATATTTAAAACCTTGCTGTAGAATTATGAAAAATGTAAAAGCAATCGGACCAATAGGTTTTGTTAGAAGGGGTAACAAAGCTTTTTATTACTTCAAGCATGAAAATGAACCAATTCTCGTTGAAGAAAAAATCGAGAAAAAACTCAGAGTTTTCGTGTATCCTGAAAAGAAGGAAGAAGTCTTGGAAAGGATAAAAGAATTGGGAGATTTTGAAGTTAAGATCTTAGATGATGTGATTTACGATAGTTTGAACCCGAAAAAAGTCACTTTGATTTCACTAACTTTAAATGAAGAATGTGAAATGGAAAATTTAGAGTTAAGGCTCAAAACTTTTCAAGGCGTTGTTGGTATTGAAGATAAAATTTCAAGTTTCAAAGAACAAGATCACTTCTTGTCAAAAATGGAAGATTACAACTTTTCGAAAAAATTCGGCTATTTCTTGAAAACAGAGTTGAATTATGAGGAAAGGGATGGTGTTTTAAATTTGGTCGATTTAACCCAAGAATTCCCGAAGAATAAAGAAGATGTAAAAGAAAAAGTCATGGAATTGAGGAAAAATCTAGTTTTGTTCACGGTAGATTATGAGAGTTATGGAGACAAGTTGGTACTTGGCACAGCTAGGACAACGGATAACTTTTCAAAAACTTTTATAGTAAATCCAAACAAAGCGCTTGAGAAGGAATTTGAGAGATTGTTGAAGCCGTATGGTGTAGAAATTGAAGTAGTTCCTGATCAAAGAAAATTTGTAGAGAAAATTTATGAGGAAAGGAAGAAAGGCGATTTAGAAATAATTCACGGTTCTTCGATATTAGAAAAACATAAAGATTATAATATATTCCCTTCAACTAAAAAAAGACCGGTTGATAAATTCGGTGTGAAAATACATTACAGACCAGTTAAACCACTTGATGTCATAACTTCGGAGGGAATCCTGCCTTCTGTGGATTCGCTTTACGCTTGTAAATTCTCTCATCCAGAAAAAAGGAGTTTAGAAGAAAATTTGGAGTTCTTTTTAGGCGATAAAGAAACTGTACAGAAAACGGATTATGAAAAGTTCAAGATATATGGAAAAATAAGTGAGAAAACAGATTTGGAGAGGTTGAAAAAAGAAATATTGGAGACAGTTGTCCACAATTCTCAAGATGCACTTGCTCACTTGAAACTAGCTGAATTTCTTTTGTTCGATTGTGGTTTTATCATATTGCCAATGTTGTATTGCATAGATCTGGAAACAACTTTCATGAAAGTTCCCGAAGAGATAGGTGAAGCTATTTTTACTTCAGAACTGGTTTCGAACAAGGTCTTCCCCAAGATCACCAACTCTTACACTTCACTTAAAAAGAAGAAGGAAAGGATAATAAAATCCAACAAGAAAATACTAACTGAAAGATTCGGCGAGAGGTATGAAGGAAGGTGGATTTATCCTTTTTACGGATTTGTCCCAGAAATAGTTTTGAAAAATGAAGAAATGTTTGGTGATTATGTACCGTTAGTGTTAAAAAGATTGATTGGGTTGAAGGGTGGTTTAGAAGTTTATGGTGTTGACGAAGTTAGTGGAAAAAACATAATATTCGATCCATTCTCTTTCATCATGAATTGTGCTAGCGCATACTTACTTTTCGGTAGGAAGATCTTCACGGATGAGAACATTTCTAGCAAAATCTTAACAAACTTGAATAAACTTTATTCAGGATTAAAAGAAGAAAAATTTGGGGGTTGTGAAATAATTTACTTTTCACCTTTTGAATCGAGGATTTTTGTTTCAGGCACAGAGCAAGAAACAAAAGAATTTATAGAAAAATTGGATGAAAAATATGAATTCTTATTAGCGGCTTACAATAAACACAAAGACATTTTCATACCATTGAACAAAAATCAAGCTATAGCTACCGAAAGTGGGAGAATTGTGAAAATAGGTTTCAGGGGGACTAGCAGGACTGATCCGATGGTTGTGAGGGAAGCTTTCAAGAATGTTTTGAATATTCTCGTGAAATACGGTGTTGAAGAAGCGCGTTCAGAATTTGAAAGGGAGATGGAGAATATAGGAGAGTTGAGATATCCGTTGAGATGGTACAAGTTCAGTGGTAGGTTACATAAAAAACCATACGAATACAAGAAAGAAACCGTGAAATTGAAAATCATGGAGAAAGCTTTCCAAGAATATAGAAAAATCCATGGTGAATACCCGAAAGGTTTCATAGATTTCTTCATAACGGAAAAAGGAATAGATTTTTCAGATATACCTGAGAGTAGGATAAATACAGATGCTTATAAAACTTTTTTCATGCAAAGGATTAAACCACTTTTACCATTCTTCAAGCTTAAAGTACAAGAAAAAAACATGAGGCTTACTTCCTATTTCTAAATATTTCCTTTGTGATCTATTATCCAATTCTCCATAGCTTTTTTTATGTCTATCACCATTTCATCTCCGCTCGGCAATTTTCTCTTAACAGTTATCGGTACAATCTTCTCCTTAAACTCAGCTTTAGCTATTTCTATCGGATCAATAGCATTCGTTTTGACTAAAACAGGTGCACCTAATGAAATCTGCAAAGCTCTCGCTCCCAATATCCTCGCGAATTCGAACCTTGTTAATCTGTCAATTGGCCATATCATCCTATCATCTTCAAGAATTTTACCACCGGTATGTAAATATAATTTTCTGTTTCATCATTAAAAAGTTTATGGTTTGAATTTATCAACTTCTTTCAACAGATCAACATGGCCTAAAAAGACTTGTCTACAACAATACCTTTTCAAACCTAGTTCATCTAAAATTTTTCCAGGATCTTCCCCGCCTTCTCTCCTTTTCTTAAATTCTTCCCACAAATGGCCTATCGGCTTTCCACAAGTGAAGCATCTTACCGGGATTATCATAAACTCTCTTTTATTTTTGTTCAAGCTTATATTTATACATTCCTCTTTTCAACAAATTTTCAGCGAATTTGAATATTTTTTCAAGTTTTTTACCATCTTTGGCTTCGGCGCTAATCCTTATTAAAGGTTCTGTGATAGAAGCTCTTATCAAAAACCAACCATCCTTCAAGAAAACTTTCACACCATCCTTTCCATCAAACTTCAATTTTTCTTTAACTATTTCTTTTTTAACATTTTCCACAACTTTTAGTTTGAATTCATCTTTACATTTTACAGCTTTTTCTTTACGAGGATACCACGGAACTACATCGACAATTTCAGAAAATTTTTTCCCTGTTTTATGGATTATCTCACAAGCTTTCAAAGTAGCGAAAAAAGCATCGTCGAAACCTTTGAGTTCTTTGAAGTAGAAATGTGAACTGCTCTCAAAACCGAAGTCCATATCCTCTTTCCTCATTAGGATTTGAATGAAAGCATGTCCCCTCCTACTCGTTTTCAAAAGTCCACCCCTTCTC
Organism: Candidatus Aenigmatarchaeota archaeon; assembly: GCA_039000415.1. GTDB lineage: Archaea > Aenigmatarchaeota > Aenigmatarchaeia > CG10238-14 > SCSR01 > JAVZGQ01. The sequence goes on from JAWBTN010000009.1 coordinate 14,147, forward strand.
TTTATGTATTCTTCTATAGCAGAAGAACAACTCACTTCGTTCAAAATCCTCGGATTTCTTTTTCTCTCGAACAAATCTTCCAAGAAAAGCAGAGCTGCTCTATCTCCATGAAGCATTCTACTTTTTTCATCGAAGAAAATTACCCTATCGGCATCACCATCATAACCAACTCCTAAATCCGCCCCAACTCTTTTGATTTCTTCTTTCAATCTTGCAGAATTCTCTTCTTTCACTTCTGGTCCATGGGCGGGAAAATTGCCATCGATTTTATGATTCAGTAGGAAAACTTTTTGACCAAGTTTTTTGAGGAGTTTTTTTATTAATATGGCAGCACAACCGTTAGAACAATCAACAACTATTTTAAATTTTCCACGAATTTCAAAATTTGAAGAAAGGAAATTGATATATTCTTTCAAGATGTCAAGTTTTGAAATTTTTCCTTCAGCTTTAGCTTTAGCGAATTTTTCTTCTGAAATGATTTTCTTCATCTCTTCTATTTTTTCCCCAACAGTTATAGATTCCATTTTTTCGTAAACGTGGAAACCGTTCCATTCTGGCGGATTATGTGAAGCAGTTATCATTATACCGCCGTCGAATCCGAAAGAATAAAGGGAGAAGTAGAAAGTTGGTGTAGGTACCATTCCTATATCTACAACATCACAACCAACAGAAGTCAGTCCTTCGACCAAAGAGTCCCTCAAACTCTTACTACTCAACCTCACGTCCCTACCCACGACTACACTCTTCCCCATTCCCAAAATAGTGCCAAAAGCTTTTCCGATCTTTTCCGCCACTTCTTCAGTCAAGTCTTTGCCGTATACACCTCTGATATCATTTGGTCTAAAAATATTTTCGGTCGATTTTTTCATCCTATCAATAAATTATTTCGTTTTTTTATTAAAATGGTAAGTGATAATTTAACATAAGAGCTGATGTCTGAAAATTTAAAGACGAGAGCTTTAAAGTTCATATTGATCTTGGGAATAGTAAGTTTGTTTGGAGATATAGTTTATGAAGCTGCAAGAAGCATTAATGGTCAATATTTACAAATTTTGGGAGCGAGTGCTTTTGCTGTTGGTTTGATAGCAGGCTTGGGGGAATTTTTTGGTTATGGTTTAAGATTACTCTCGGGCTACTTTTCTGATAAAACAAAAGCCTATTGGCTTTTCACGATTTTAGGCTATGCTTTGCTTGCAAGTGTGCCACTTTTAGCTTTATCAAAATTTTGGCAGTTGGCAGCACTCTTAATCCTCATTGAAAGAATAGGCAAGTCCATAAGAAATCCCGCAAGAGATGCTTTGATGTCGCAAGCTGCAAAGAAAGTTGGCACAGGCTGGGGATTTGCTGTTCACGAATTTCTCGATCAAATTGGTGCATTATTGGGGCCAATCTTGATTGCATTCATTCTTGGTTTAAGCGTCAGTTCAAAAACTACTGCAGAATACCAGTATGCCTATTCTGTGCTCTGGCTACCTTTTATTTTTCTCATGGTCTTCTTGTTTGTAGCTTACTTCTTGAATAAAAATCAAAAATTTGAGAAGAAAGCAAGAAAAGAGAAAGGTAAACTTCCTGCCATTTTTTGGTATTATTTGCTTTTTACTTTCTTAACGACTTTTGGCTTCCTAAACTTTGTGTTTTTAGGATACCATTTTAAGGTTGCTAACATTCTTCCAGATTCACAAATACCATTGCTTTATGCAGGAGCTATGATCGTCGATGCATTTTTTGCTTTGTTTGTTGGGAAAATGTATGATGTTTTGAAAACAAAAAAGAAGAACAAAAAGGCTGGTTTGTTGATGTTGGCAACAATTCCTTTATTGAGCTTAGCAATTCCTTTGCTTGTGTTTTTGCCAAATTTTTATTCAGTTTTAATTGGAGTGTTAACATGGGGAGCAGTTTTAGGAGCTCATGAAACTATAATGAGGGCTGCTATAGCTGATATAACTCCTGGTAACAAGAGAGGAACTGCTTACGGAATTTTCAACGCTGCTTATGGCTTTTCGGCTTTCTTAGGTAGCTCAATTGTTGGGTTTTTATATGAGCATGTTTTTTGCTGGCTAGTAGCTTTTGTGATTTTTGTGCAAGTGGCTGCTATTGTGATTTTTGTTTTTATTCAATCCAGGTTGAAATATTAAATTGTATTTAACCCTTCAAGTAATTCAACTACACTTAAATTTAAAACTTTCAAAACTTTTCTGAAATTTTTGACATTGAAATTCCATTTGCCCAATTCCACATCTCTGATATTTTCTCTTCTAATTCCAACTTTCCTTGCCAATTGATTTTGTGATAAACCAAGCTTTAATCTTCTTCTCCTTAAGATTGGTCCTATTTCTTTTACATTCGATAAAATTTTTATCCAATCTTCCTCAGCTGGCCACTTGTCTTTAAAAAATTTTTCTTTTCCATATCTTCCTTTTCTTCCTGTTGAACAATTTGCAATTTCTTTTGGACATTCAAAGCCAATTAATTTGAAAAATCTAAAATGTGTACCATCTGTGTATTGGAGTATAAACAATAACCACACTCTTTACCAGTAAAACCACTTTTGCATCTAATTGGATAGAAATTGAGATTCAGTTGTTTTAATTTTTTGATTAAGAGTTCAACATCTTCTTTTGAAAATGAATTAGTTGCTAAGACTATGAATGGAACTCTATTTTTGTCGTTTTTTCTCCTAATTAGACTTCCATCTCCTAAATACCAAAAAAGTAAATTCATGGGGGTTA
>JAWBTN010000090.1:0-4571 GCA_039000415.1 Candidatus Aenigmatarchaeota archaeon
TAGAAACCGCAGTAGATTTTCTTTCTTTGATTTTTTGTTATATTTCTATATCTCAAATCATAAGCTATTGGGCACATGTCTGCTTTTTTTGCTGTCATCACTTTATCACCAGAGGAGTTTCCCTTATCTCAGTTTCAACAAACCCATGCTTTGACAAATGTTCAATAGCTTCCAACAATTCTTTTTCAAAACTTGTTGACTTCTCCCAGGAAATGAAAGCGGTTCTTATCCACACGCTAGCTGTTATCGTTATTATATCTTCATTACCTTTCTTCATTCGGATTACTTCGTAGAACTTGAAAGGCGATTCTATCGTGTCTGCTATCTCTAAAAACTTTTCTAGACTCTTTATGACAAAATTCTTCATTTTATCTTTCTCCTTATCGCTTTTCCTTTGAGGAAGTCAGAAAGCTTCATGGTCTGAAATTTTTTGATTCTTTTTACTGCTATCTTGTAGATTTCTGGTCTGATCTCCAAGCCGATAAAATTTCTTTTTAACATCAAGGGAGCGATAGCAAAAGTGCCATAACCCGCAAAAGGGTCTAAGACAAAATCGTTTTCTTTGCTTAGTCTATTAACTAACATTTCTGCTATCAGCAAAGGCTTTGGTGTGACACCAAGCTTTTGTGTTGGTAATCCTTCTTTTCCAGACAGCCTGACAAATCCAGCAAACGCAGGATGCTCAATCCAATCTTTTTCTACAAGACCAGAATTATTGAAATAATATTCTTTTCCCTGAACAAACCAAAGAATTGTTTCATGAGCAGCTATGAATTTCCTTATTCCTTTTCTAGCCATCGGTCTGAAGCCAGAAGGATTGTTATAAACCCAAATTATTTCCCTTACGAATTTCAGTTTAGCTCTTGTCAGAATGTTGTACCATTTCCATTTATCTTCATAACCGCAAAACAAAGCCAAATTTCCAGTTTGTTTCAAAACTCTTTTGAATTCTTTAGCAAGGAATATCTTTTCTTCATAACTCAAGCCTTGCATGTATGCTGTGTTGTCATAAGGAGGATCTGTTAGAATAAGGTCTATGCTCTCGCTAGGTATTAATTTTATCTGCTTGAATGCATCTCCACAAATCAACCATACGTTAGATTCTTCCAGACCCATGCTTCCCAACTTCCTTCAGGAGGAAGCACGGCTCTTACCGCTTCATTCCTTGCTTTTTCCGCTTATTATTCCGCTTGAGATTCAAGAAAGGGAAGAAAGCGAAAAGCATATAAAGTTTAGCAAGGACGCCGAGGGTGGGATTTGAACCCACATGCCCCAAAGGGGCGCCAGCTTTCAAGCAAAGACTCAAGGCTGGTGCACTACCAGGTTATGCGACCTCGGCACTCATCATCTTTAATCAGACCTTGAGTCAAACCTCTGTTAATAATTATAAAGAATTTCTCAATAAATTTTACTTTTTTTAAACTTTGTTGGTTTATAAGTGTAAACTTGTTGGGGAGTTCTTAAAAAGAAAAAGTAGAATATTGTTATTATTGCAACAGCAGTAAAAATTGCTACACCAACACCAACAAAAAGATTTATACTTTCTTCCTCTTTTGGTTCAAGTGATAGAGGAATTGTTGTGGTAGTTGTGGAAGTGGTGGAAGTGGTGGAAGTGGTGGTGGGAGCAACTCCAAAATAAACTGTTTTCGTTGCTGATTTAATGGGAAGGCCCTCCACAATAGCTCTATTATGTGTAACCAAGCCCAAAGCTTCTATCATAAAAAGCTCAAAACTATAAGTTTTTCCTTCATAACTTCCCGTATCATTTCTCATAAGATAGTAAAACACTAAAGTTAAAGTAGAATTTCGAGCTATAATCAAGTTTTTTAAATTGATTTTGGCAATTCCATCATCTCTCATATATTGTGCTAGGCCTACAATATTTTCACCAAACTCACAATTTCCGTCTTCATCATTATCCACACAAACAACAACATACTTTATTCCATTTTTATCATCACCACTACCAAATGCAGAAATGTAAAAGGATTCCAAACTTACATCTTCATAAGTTCCTGCTTGAAGCTTAACTTGAAGCATTACATTAGGTAAACTTACATTATTTTCATATAACTCATGATCGCCTGGTGATTTTTCACCTTTAGAAATTGTTAATTTTGGTTTAGGTTCTTCTATCACTGAAAAACCATCACCTGTACCATTATAAAGCAAATCTTCGGGATCGAAAGTTGCATTATTATTCACATCCGCTATAACATCGTAATTACCAACTATTAAGCTCGGGCTCCAGAGTAGTGTTATTGGTACATGGCCAGAAGAATTTGTTGTTATGGTTTTGGAAAAGTTTGAAGCTTCGGTCAAATTAATACCTAGAGACCAACTTCTATGAGTTGCAATATAGAATTTTATTCTCTTTGATTCATTTGTTATGTTTGTAATGCTTCTTATGTAAACTGTTTCATTAGTGTAGAAACTTGTTTTTTCATTCCCAGTAGAATCACAAGTAAAGATAGAAGCAAGAGCTGGAGAAAAAGAAGAGGAGAAAAAAATAAGCATCAACAATACTTGCTTTTTCATAATTTATTTTTTGTCTCAATTTTAAATTAAACTTTTGGGGTTTGTCCTAAACTGAGTAACAAAAGATTCTGAAATCAAGACTCTATCATCAACAGAAGCTGAATTTATCTAATTTTCCCAAAAGCTTAGACCTATTCCAGCATCATCTTAAATTGTTATTTCTACACACTTCTCTTACCATACTTTATTCGAACATCACAAGTTTTTGAAATATCAGTAATCTTCGCTTATGTTGCTCATCCCAACTTTTATATCTTTTATTTTTTTGTTTGTAATTATTTCCATTTTTCGATGCTTTAACTTTATCAAAAAGATGAAACTTTTAATTAATTCTGCAGTCTCAAAAATTGTAAGAAGAATGTGGTAAAAGCAACCACACCAACAACCATTTCAAGTTCACTATTTCCAACCTTGAAGAAAAAGATTGTAAATTTCAAAGCTCAGCCAAAAATCACGGAAAGTATGTACAAAAAATTGTTTTTTAGGATTTCTTGTTAGTAGAGAATTTTCTTTTAAATAGAATACAATGTTGTCAATGAAAATGATATAACCAAACCATAAGAGAAGGGTAGAAGAAAGAAGTGAATGGGTGAATTTTAAATAGGGAAACTTTGGCGAATATCATAGTAGCAAGACCAAAAGCCCATTCATAAATAAGAGCTGTGATTATTTTTTTACAAAAAACCAAATTTTTATTGTGAGAGCTGAAGAAAAGTTTAGACATGCTTCAAGTAGGAAAATTTTGTTGATTAAAAGAAAAGTTGTTAAATTTTATCCTTCAGTTTATGGCTATATTCTTCACGATTTAGCCCTTCTTGCTTTTTCTACTTTTTTCTTTCGCTTGATAGTGCCAATTTCACCAAAAAGGAAAATTTCTAACGAGCTTTTTGGAAGAAAAGTTTTATCTTCAATGGGAATCAAGACCACAAGGATTTTATCCTTCTCTTTTTCAGAAAAATTTGTGGAAGAGGAATTTGATGCAAAAGCTTTGACAATAGATGATCTTGAGATTGAAAACCCTAGAAAAGTTTTGAAAATTGTGAGAAAAATAGGAGAAATTACAAGAAGGCTAAACGATAAAAATTTTTACTTCATAGATAACAGGTCAAGCAACTGGATGTTTGATGGCAATATAGTAAGAACAGACCTAGAGCTTTTCAGGAAATCTTCAAGATCAAAAAAATTTTTGGTTTTTTGTGATGTCCTTTCTTTTGTTTCAAGTTTAAAAAGTGAAGAAGCAAAAACAGAATTCTTTAGAGGCTATGGCAAAAAATTCAGAATTTCAAGATTGTTGCAGCTTTTAGTTACAATTTACATCAAACTAACAGACATAATTTTCTAATCACTTCTCCTTGAAGGATATGTTCCAATCTCCATAAAAACTCTATCCGTTCTTATAGCCAAACCCTTCTTTTTTTCATACATTTCCTTGCTATCCATTTTGGCTATTCCTAAAGCAACAAGTTCGTTCTTCAAACTGTAAACAGCAACAGTTTCACCCCTAACTATACCTTCTTGAATTCTGCTCAATCCAGAAACAAAAACAGGAGAACCATGACAAATTGAATCAATAGCAGAATCTTTAACAAAAACTTTTTTGACATGTAGAATTGCATATTCAACAGGAATCAAAATCTCTCTCAAAAGCTTTTCATTTCCCTCTTTCCAAAATTCATAAGCATCTTTTATTTCAACTAAAGGATGAGCTTGGTCTTCTGTGAAATTTCCTGCTCTTGTTCTTCTTAGCTCTGTCATGTGGGCACCAACAGCAAGCTTTTCCCCCACTTGATGCACAAGCTTTCTTACATAAGTCCCTGCTTCACACCCGACTTTAAACAAAACATCTTTACCTTCAATTTCTAGAATATCAAAAAACTTTATTTCTCTTATTCTAGGTTTTCTTGCAACTGCTGATTTCACTGGTGGAACTTGAACTATTTTCCCTACAAAATCTAAAACAGTTTGTCTTAGCAAGCTTTCATCAACTTCTTTGTGCAAATGCATTATTCCTACATATTCTTTTTCTAAACCCA
>JAWBTN010000091.1:0-4482 GCA_039000415.1 Candidatus Aenigmatarchaeota archaeon
TTTAGAAAATGAAGAACTTGTTCCAGAATTATTAAGGAAATATGTGAAAAAAAAGAAAATAGAAGCTACTACTGATTTAGAATATGCAGCAAAAAATTCTGATGTTAAGATAATAATTGTTCCCTTAATTATAAACAAAAACAAAAAACTTGATTTTTCTGCTGTAGTTTCAGTTTCTGAAGTGATAGGAAAAAATTTGAAAAAAGGTGATTTAGTTATAGTTTCTACTACAATGCCAATTGGTGCAACAAGAAATGTTGTAGGTAAAATTTTGGAAGAAAAGTCTGGTCTTAAAGTTGGTAAAGATTTTTACCTTGTCTATGCTCCAGAGCAAGCCATGAATCCTCATGTGATTAAAGACTTGACAGAAAATTACGAGCAGATAATTGGAGGTGTAAATCAAGAATCTGCTGAAAAAGCTAAAGCTATTTATGAGAAAATAAACAAGAGAGGTGTAATTGTTGTTAGGAATTGTGAAACCGCTGAATTAATAAAGCTAGCTGGAGCCGGTCTTTACAGATATGTTAACATAGCTTTAGCAGCAGAAATTGCAAAAATTTGTGAAAAATTTGATATTGATTTCATCGAAGTTATGGAAAAAACTAACTTAATAAAGTATTACCATTTGCATAAACCAACCATAGGAGTTGGTGGCCATTGTGTACCAGTTTATCCGTATTTTATTTTTAACAATTTCAAGGACCAAAAACTTCTTGAAACAAGTATAAGAATAAATGAGAATCTTCCAAAGTATTCGATTGATATTATAAAAAGAGTTATGGGTAGTTTGAAAGGGAAAAAGATAGGAATTTTTGGTTTAAGTTACAAAGGAAATGTGAAAGAAGATAGATTTTCACCAACCTATGAAGTAATAAAAATATTGAAAAAAAAGGGTGTAAAAATATTCATCCACGATCCTTTTTACACAAAAGAAGAATTAGAATCAAAAACTGGAGTAAAATACATAAACGAAAAAGAAATTAACAAATTAGATGGAATAATAATTGCTACAGATCATGAAAAATACAAACACTTAGATTTCCCAAGAAACTTAAAGTTTGTATTCGACGGTAAAAGCTTTTTAGATCCGAAAAAAATAAGAGAGAAGGGTATAAAATATTTGGCAATAGGGAGGTTGTGTTTTTGAATAATCTTAAAGCTGGTGTTATTGGTTTAGGTAGTATGGGCCAACATCATGCTAGACATTATTTTAATTTTCAAGATGTAGATCTTGTAGCTGTTTCCGATGTTGATGAAAATAAAGCAGAAATTGCAAAAAAATACAATTGTAAATTTTACAACAATTACAGGGAAATGCTTGAGAAAGAAAATTTGGATATCATCTCTATAGCGGTACCTACATCCCTTCACAAGAAAGTTGCAGTCGATGTTTTGAATAAAGGGATTCATACTTTAGTCGAAAAACCAATTTCTTATGATTTAAGAAGTGCAAAAGAAATTTTAAAAGCTGCTAAAAAAAGTAGAGTAAAGTTAATGGTAGGTCATACAGAAAGGTTTAATCCTGTTATAAGAAAATTGAAAGAATTGATTGAGAAAAAAGAATTTGGTGAAATCTTATCAATAGAATTAAAAAGACTTTCACTATATCACCCCAGGATAAGAGATTGTGGTGTTATAATTGATTTGGGAATTCATGATATTGATTTAATAAACTTTCTTATCAACGAGAGATTAAAAAGTATTTATACCGTTGCTTTTCACAAATTTGTGCCCAATCCTGAGTTTGAAGACTATGCAAACATAATTCTAAATTTCAAAAACAATATAATTGGGAAAATAGAAGTTAGTTGGATTTCACCTACAAAAGTCAGAGAAATAACTTTGATGGGTTCTAAAAATTGTTGTAAAGTTTACACACTCCAACAAAAAATAGAAATAACGGAAAGTTTTTTAGAAACTAAAAATGAGTTGACATGGCAAGATTATCAAGAATTCATCAAAAAATTTGAACCAAAAGTGAAAATTTTACAAGAGGAAAATATAGAACCATTACAAATAGAACTTAGAAGTTTTGTGGATGCTGTAAAATTCGATAGACCTGTCCCAGTAGACGGTAAAGATGCTATAAAAGCTTTGGAGATTGCCACAAAAGCTATAAAATCATATAAAACCGGGAAAGTTATTTTCGTGTGAAAAACTCTGTAACAGAATTCACGATTAGATTCAAATCTTCTTTTGTTAAGCTTGGGTGGACAGGCAAAGACAAAACTTCTTTTGAAAGCTTTTCTGCCACAGGCAAAAAATCTTTATATCCAAGCTGCTGATAAAGCTTTTGCTTATGAATCGGTACAGGATAATAAACAACACTTTGGATTCCTTTTTTTTCCAAAAATTCTTTCAATTCGTCTCTTTTTTTAGTTTTAATGGTGAATTGATGAAAAACATGTTTAACATTTTTTGCCACAAAAGGTATTTCTATCTCTTCAACTCTTTTCAATTGTTCCATTAAGAACTTTGCATTTTCAATCCTTTTTGCATTTAGACTCTCCAGCTTTTTAAGTTGAGCTAGACCAATAGCAGCTGCTATATCCGTCAACCTATAATTATACCCAAGAGAATCAACAAAATATCTTTGGTACTCACCATGATTTCTTATTTTCCTACATTTTTCTGCTATTTTTTCATCGTTCGTCACGACCATACCACCTTCTCCTGTTGTTATATTTTTTGTAGGATAAAAACTGAAAACACCACAAGCACCAAAAGATCCTACCTTCTTACCTTCAAACTCTGCACCTAGAGCTTGAGCGGCATCTTCCACTAAAAGTAAATTGTGTTCTTCACAAATTTCTATCAAACTTTTCATATCAGTCGGTTGACCATACAAATGAACCGGTAAAATAGCTTTTGTTTTCTTTGTTATTTTCTCTTCAATTTTTGTTGTATCTATATTGAAAGTTTTTTCATCAACATCTACAAACACAGGCTTTGCCCCACAATACAAGATTGAATTAGCAGTAGCAATAAAAGTAAAAGGCGTTGTTATAACTTCGTCTCCTGGTTTAATTCCAATTGCAAGCAAAGCTGTATGTAAAGCTGTTGTGCCCGAAGATGTTGCTATTGCATATTTAACTCCAATGTATTCTGCAAACTTTTCCTCAAATTCCCTCACTTTTGGTCCTTGTGCAAGTATACCAGATTTTAAAACTTCTTCAACTGCTCTAATCTCTTCTTCATCAATGACAGGAGAAGCTATTTTTATCATTTGAATTTCCTCTCAATTTCTCTAGCTGGATTACCAACAACAACGGAATTTGGAGAAACATTTTTTGTGACAACTGCACCAGCCCCTACAACAGCATTTTCACCGATTTCTACCCCAGGAAGGATGATGGCTCCTGCTCCTATTCTAGCTCCTTTTCTTATAATCGGTCCTTTAAGTACAGGCCTTTCTATCGTTGTTTGAGGGTTAATCATATATTTGTCATTTGTTAATACACATCTTGGTCCAAGAAAAACATTATCTTCTATAACAGTTTCTTTTGGTATGTAAACCCCTGTTTGAATGGAAACATTGTTGCCTATTGTTGTATTACCATCAATAACAGTTGCTGTCCCGATAACGACATTATTCCCAATAGTTGTGTTCTCCCTTATCAAAACATTGTGACCTGTTTTAAATTTGTTCCCTATCTTTACATTTTTATAGATAATTGTGCCATATCTTATAAGCGACTCGTCCCCTATTTCTACTTTACCTTCAATATTGGGAGGGAATTCTCCAATACTTACATTTTCTTGAATTTCAACAAACCTGCCCAAAACAACATTTTTTTCTTTCATTTCAATCTCTATTATAATTTAGCTTAATTACTTTAAACTTTTCATCATTTTCTTAACTATATCAAAACCATAAACTTGAGGAATAATTATTGCTCCAATCGAATTTTCGCAAAGATGGACAAAAAACCTATAGATCAAAACTGCTGAAGTTGCTTGAGGTAACGGAATTCCTAAAGAAGATAAAAGCAAAATCATTATAGCTTCTATTGAACCCAAACCTCCTGGAATCAAAGTTAAAACTCCCAGTAAAATTGAAAGCAGAGGTAAAGCGAAAAGCGAAAACGGCAAATCAATTCCAACAGCTTTTGCCGAAAGTAAAAATATTATCCCTTCAACGATCCAAATCAAGAAAGTTAAGAGAAGGATTTGAAAGAGAAGTTTTGAATTTTTAAGCTGATTGAAACCTATAGAGAAATTTTTTGCCACACTTTCAATTCTTTCACTAAACTTTTTAATAAAAGGCAGTTTTGAGATGATTTTAAAAAATTTCAAAGTTAACTTTTTGCTATTTAAAATTAGCAAAACAGAAAGAGATATTGAAAAGAAAATTAACATGCCAATGAAAGCAAAAAAAGTTATGTGAGAAGGCAAAAACTTTAAAAGAGCTTGAAGAGTTATTAAAGAAAACAAAATGTAAACAAAAACGTCTAAAGCTCTTTCTGTCAAAACCAAAGGAAT
>JAWBTN010000092.1:0-4450 GCA_039000415.1 Candidatus Aenigmatarchaeota archaeon
AATAAAAATGTTTTCCTTGAATCTGATGTGATAAATTCAGATTCAAGCGGAAGGCTTTTGAGGTATGTTTTTGTTGGCGATACTTTTGTTAATTTAGAAATGGTTAGGCAAGGTTTCGCAAACGTTTATGTAATTTCGCCAAACCAAAAATATTCTTCTCAACTTTTAGAAGCAGAGGAATATGCAAGAAAGAATAAGCTTGGTATTTGGGGAAAATTTTCCCAGTTTAGCAATTGTATTAAAGTGAAAGAGTTTCATTATGATGCCAAAGGTGATGACAGCAAGAATTTAAATGACGAATACTTTGTTTTAAAAAATGATTGTAGCTTTTCTATAAATTTAAGTGGCTGGAATGTTAAAGACAAAAGTCTTAACTCTTTTTACCTTCCTGAATTTATTCTTGAGAAAAAGGCTGAGGTAAAAATTTGCTCTGGTCAAGGAAATAACTCAAAAAGTGAAATTTTTCTGAATAGTAGGTATCCGATTTGGAATAATGATGAAGATAGCCTATACTTAAGAGATGAAAAAGGACATTTAGTTTTGGTTTATTCTTATTAGAAGTTTATTAGGATAAGTTTTTTATTATAGATAAAATTGCCTTAGTTGCTTCTTTTGGTTTATTGCTAGTGGTTATAAATCTACCAACTATAATAATGTCCACTCTTAAATTTTTAAGTAACTTAACATTCTCAATATTAATCCCTCCCCCAACAGCAACAGGTATTTTTACCGAATCTATTACTCTTTTCAATTCTTCCAGACAATTTTTAATTGATTTATTTTCATCTACTCCTATGTGATAAATCAAGTAATCAACTCCTAACTTTTCAAGCTTACAAGCTCTCTCAACTTTATTTTTCACCGACATAAGGTCTGCCATTACTTTACCGTTATTTTCTTTTGCTGCTCTTAGGGTTTCTTTTATCGTTTGATTTGAAGCAACACCAAGAACCGAAACCATATCTGCACCAGCTTTTAGAGCAATTTCCGCTTCTGTATATCCTATATCCATAATTTTCATATCAGCTACGATAATTTTTGAAGGAAAAAAATCTCTTAATTTTTTTATGGCTTTTATTCCTTCAGCCTTTATAAGGGGTGTTCCAGCTTCCAAAATATGTGCTCCTCCAATCGAAACTTCTCTAGCTATTTTTAATGCTTTCTGGATTCTTGTAACATCCAGAGCAACTTGAAGTTTCATATTTTTTAGTTTGTTTGAAATTTTTATATTAATATGGTTTTTAAATTTTTCCTTTAATTAGTATATTATGCCTAAAACGCCTAGAGAGAATTTATTAGAAATTTATAAACCTGAGACGAAAAAAGAGGAAGATGTACTTGAAAAGTGTGGCTTATCAAAGAATGAAGCAAAAGTTTTTGTTACACTCTTAAAGTTGGGATCTGCTTCTGTTGGGGAAATAACCGAAGATTCTGGCATTCATAGAAGGAATGTGTATGATGCTTTAGAAAGGCTTATGAAAAAAGGTCTTGTAGGAAAATTTAAAAAAGAGAATAAAACACTTTTTGAAGCAGTAAACCCAAAAAGACTATTGGATTTGGTTAAAGAAAAGAGAGAAAAAATTTCTTTATTAGAAATGCAATTAAAGGTAGCACTACAAAAATTTTTATCGATTAGAAACTTTTCACAAGAAAAAGGAGACGTTAAAATTTATGTAGGACCCCAAAGTAGAAGAATAATTTTTGAGGATATACTTGAAAATTCCAAAGAAAATATGGTTCTGGGAGCTCATACTCCATCAAAACTTTCAAGAGGTTATTTGAAAGTTTGGCATAAAAGAAGGATTAAAGCTGGAATAAAAGATAGGCTAATTTATTGTAAACCAGAACCTTACGCAGAAGAATTAAGCAAGTTACCTTTAACTGAGGTGAGGTTCCTTCCAAAGAAAATTAAAACTACAACTGTTGTCAATATTTATGACAACAAGGTAGCTATATTTCTGTGGTCAAAAGATATCCCTGTTTCTATATTAATAGATAACAAAAAAGTCGCACAAGATTTCAAACAGTATTTCAACTTTTTATGGAAAATAAGCAAGAAAAGTGTTCATTAAATCACCACAAATGTTTTTAAATAAATTTCTCTATCAGTCAATGGAGTAAAATGGCAAAATTTACTATTTTGAAAACAACAGAATCGGACTTTGAAAAGTTCGTACCAGCTGCTCAAAAGCATCTTGAAAGATTGCAAGAATTACATCAAGAACTTTTTGGAATAGCAGGAGAAAGATTTGTTAAAAAGTGGGTTGATGCGTTTAGTGAGACAGGCTCTCCGATTTTTGTGAACTTAGATCATAATATGGCTAGAAAAATTACAAAAGACACAAAACCAGAGGAAATAAAATACATAGCCCAAAAAGTTTTTAAAGAAACTCAAGGAATAATAGAAAGTACAGCAGGTCATGTTTCTGGCTATAAGATGAACTTACAGTCTGAATTAACGTGTTTAACAGCTGGTAATACAGAGTTTGTTGAAGACTGGAAAAAGTTATACGCAGATATTTGCGAAGAAAAGTATAAAGTGAGAGTAGAGCCTGTCTTTTGGCTTGATGCGAAAATTGATGAAGTTGATCATAGTTCCTATGAGCAGGCTAAGATTCATTTTAGCTTAGGGTTTGATGCTATCCATACTATGCCACAGATTGGTCCAAGTACTGTAGGCTCTGTACAGTTTGCAGCAGAAGAAATGGGAAAGAGAGGAGTAGTTCATGTCATAAATATGACGCATAGAGGGTACGAATACGTGAAAAACAGCATTTTTAATCCAGATGCTATAAATGTTATGAGAAAAAATGCTGTTAATGGGTTGGACTTTCAAATTGAGGTGGAACCAAAACCAGTTATAAAAACAAGGGCAACAGGTGTAATAGAACCAGCTAACAGACCCTTTGAAATATACCAAGGAGTAGAGGAAGTATACAACAACAAGATTATGATAATCTCTATAGGAATAGGCCCTCAAGGTGCTTTACCTGGTTGCGCTCTATATGCTGGTGCAACATGCGAAGGAATAGGTAGGTGGATGTATGACCCATTACTTAAGGGAGAAGAAAATGCTTTTGAAAAGATAGAGAGAAGAGCCAGAGCAGCTACAAGATGTGCTTTATTAGCATTAGATGCAAGATTAAAGAAACAACCTTATCCTTTGAATTTAGTTTATAAGGAGCTAGAAGAGTTTAATCCACAAATAAGAGAAGAAACAAAATTAGGTTTGGAAAAAGTTTACGAAGCAATAAAAGATAAATAGTTTAAGAAGAGAGGATAAGTATGGGTTTAATAGAAGAAATATTTGACAAAACTTGTGAAGTAATGCTCTCAGTTCCTGGTATTTTTGATATTTCTTTGGAAAACCCACCATTGTTAGTAAGTGCAAGGGCAGGTCTATATTATGTTAACTTTAGAGTCCTTCCTTCATTTCCAGAGTATTATAACAAACAAATTTCTAATCTAGTTAAAAGAATAAAAGCTGAGGAATTTAAAAAAATTGATAAAGTTTTTTCTACAGAAACTACTGGAATTTATTTTGGTTGTAGAGTTGCTCCGGAACTGGGAGTAGGGTACGTAACAGTACTTAAAGAAGAGAAATTGTACGGGAAGGGTGGAAACATTCATGGAGTTATAAATCAAGGTGAATATGCGATTGGTGTAGATGATATGGTAACAACAAAAGGTACTCTTATAAAGGCAGTAAACACTATAAGGAAATACGGTGCTGAGGTAGAAACCTGTTTTGTAAATTTTGATAGAAGAGAAAGTGAAGAAAAAACAGATTTTAATACAATAGCTTTAGCATGGATGGATGAAAAATTTTTAGAAAAAGTGAAAGCAACAGGTAGATTTAATCAAAGACAGATAGAAGAATTAGAGAAATATATTTACAATCCTTTAAAGTGGTCTCTTGAATGGGGTTTAAATCATCCTGAATGGATTAAAACTCAGTTAAAAAAATCAGTAGAAGAAGGTGTACTTAAAGACAAAAAAATAATTAACTATATGACACAAACCCATCCAGAACTTTTAAATAAGTATAAAGATGAGATGAAAAAATGGCTTTTAGAGCTCGGAGTAAAGCAAGAAGTTCCTGAAATAGGGTATGAACCAGAAATATGAGCAGTTTTAGAATAAAAATTTAATTTTTAAGATTTAAAAAACAAAAATTCCTTGTGTTTGTATGAAGAAATTGGTAAAACAAGCGTTAATCTTGATAACAATTTTTGGTTTAGTTAGCTTGCTTGGAGATATAATTTATGAAGGGGCAAGAGGAATTACCGGTCAATACTTGCAAATTCTTGGGGCAAGTGCAGCAATAATTGGTTTTTTCACTGGTTTAGGAGAATTTCTTGGCTATGCTTTGAGAGCAGTTTCTGGTTACATTTCAGACAAAACAAAATCTTACTGGCTGTTAACTTTTCTTGGTTATGCTTTGCTTGTT
>JAWBTN010000093.1:0-4436 GCA_039000415.1 Candidatus Aenigmatarchaeota archaeon
CTATAAAAGGAAAATTACCCATTATAGTTAGAGCTATAACCAAAGCCAGAAAGAAAGTGTATTTAATATCTAGTGTCTCAAAAAGCCTACGAGTCAAATAAACAACATAAGGAATAAACATGGCAACCGTAGTTTGTGACCACATAAGCCACGAACACATAAAACCGCAAAACATGAAAGTTACCGAAGCGAAGAGAGATGGTATGAATCCCAAGTTTTCCCTACACATCAAATAAGTTCCAAAGCCTGCTATTGTTAACTTCAAAAATAAAAATAAAGTAAATGCTATACCAATATTATTGGTTATAAAGTCAAAAAAAAGAACGATCAGAGTGGATAAATCAAACGAAACTGGATTTCCATAATTTCTTAGATAATTCCATAATGGATAAACTCCATGTACAGATATTTCTCGCTTTACGAACATTACTGATGGAAAAAAACTATCTACAATATCTGACCTTTCAGGATTATTTAGAGTAAGATAAAAACCAGACTCCTTATATCCAGGATATTGTAAAAGTAGATCCATAGGTGCAACTATTTCTTTGTTTAAAATGTTTACACCAAAAGAAAGGTACGAGAGGG
Organism: Candidatus Aenigmatarchaeota archaeon; assembly: GCA_039000415.1. Lineage (GTDB taxonomy): Archaea > Aenigmatarchaeota > Aenigmatarchaeia > CG10238-14 > SCSR01 > JAVZGQ01. The sequence continues at coordinate 589 of JAWBTN010000093.1, forward strand.
AAAATAACAACAAAAGCACTGATATATATTCAATTACTTTGATTTTTAAATTTTTATCGAACAATCTTCTCTCTCCTTTGTTAGATTTGGATTGTAATACGGGTCGTTCTCTAGTACTTTGCCCCATTTGTTTATCATAAACTCCACTTCTCTTTTAAATCTTTCGTTTTTTAATTCATCCCTTCCACGGGATAGACCCTCGTAATGATATAAAACTGCGTAAGGTGTATACACAATTAGATAGCCTTTTTCTCTGAGTTTTAAACAATAATCAACATCATTGAACGCAACTGGTAGATTGACTTCGTCAAAACCTCCAACCTCTTCAAAGACTGATTTTTTTGTAAGCATACAAGCAGCCGTAACTGCAGAGAAATTTCTAATCACGTCGGCAGATGGATGTCTCACAGGATCAGGGAAACCCCTGAATATATGACCAGGAACTTTATGCTTACCTGATCCAAGTCCTAAAATTACACCGCAATGTTGAATTCTACCATTAGGATACAATAATTTAGCCCCAACAGCGCCCACCTCTTTTCTTTGTATATGCTCAAGCATAGCCGAAAGCCATTCTGGAGTTATAACTTCTGTATCATTATTTAAGAAAAGCAGATATTCTGACTCAACTTTTGAAACCGCAAAATTTATAATTGCTGAAAAATTAAACGGTTTTTTATACTGTATTATTCTGATTTTAGGATTATTTTCGATCTCCCTGTAATACTCAAAAGTTTTATCTTCCTGACTATTGTTATCCACTATTACGATTTCATAATTTTGATACGTTGTTTTATTCAAAACAGATTCAACACATTTTCTTAAAAATTCTACCTTATCTTTTGTAGGTATTATTATCGAAACCTTTGGATTCCCTATTATTCTGTATCTGATCCTATAGCTACCCTTCCACAAACCATCATAAACTCCTTCTATTTCAATTCCTCTCCTTTTCATGGCCTCTAACAAAGCCTTTTTAGCATTTTCATATGCATAGGGTTTTGCATAAATTGACGAAGCTGCTGAACTTTGAGTTTTTCTCCAGTGATACAAGATCTTCGGTATATGAGCTACTCTGTTCGTGTGTTCTAAAACTCTCAAAAACAGATCGTAATCTTGAGAACCATCATATCCTAATCTAAAGCCTCCAACTTTGTCAACCAGACTTTTTCTTATTACAGCTAAGTGACACAAATAATTGCAAGACAAAAAGTAGTCTGGGCTGTAATCAGGCTTAAAAAACGGTTCTACTCTCTTTCCTCTTTCATCTATCTTGTCTTCATCTGAATATATAAAATCTAATTTTGGATTCTCATTTAACAATTTAACAACTTCATATAAAGCAAAAGGCGCAAGTTCATCGTCGTGATCTAAAAAACAGACAAATTCACCCGTAGCCAATTTTAAAGCTTCGTTTGAATTACCAGCTATTCCCAAATTTCTATTTAAAAAAGTTATTTTTATTCTTTTATCTTTTTTCATATATTCTTCTAATATCGTCCTTATTTTCTGATTCGACCCACCATCAGCGATGCAGAGTTCCCAATTCTCATATACCTGATTCAAAACCGACTCTATTGCACTTTTTAGCACTTCTTTATCTGGATTCCAAACAGGACATATTATACTTATTTTCGGTCTATAAGCAAATTGTCTCGCTTTTTCGATCATACCTTTGAGCTCAAAGTCTCTAGGCTCATTCTTCAATATCCACAGTTCATAGATATCTCTTATCTTGTTCGTTTGTCTGGAATAAATTTTTATATTTACACTGCCAGGGAGTTTTTCACCACCATAAAATAACTCAAGATTCTCAAAAACAATTTTATCGTTATACCAAACTGCAGAAAACGGCTTTCCAAGAGATTTTAGCTTTAAAACAATTTTCTTACTCTCACAGAATTTAATAGGTTTAAATTTAAAAGACGTATAATCACAATCTTTAACATCTCTACCTCTGACCACAACCGTCCTCTCTAAATCGTCGTCTACCCACACCTCCAATTTCAAATCCGCAGACTTGGTTTTGTACGTAGCTGTTAGAATTTGAACTTCTGTAATTTCATTTATTCTTGATACAAACGCTATTTCTAATTCTTTACTTAATTCCAAAGGTCTGTGTGTTTCCAAGTAGAGCATATTAGTCTCCATTATTGGAATTTTTTTTGTATCTATTCTTTTTATTTTTAAAAAATAAAACTTCTTAAAGAAACTCCTAAACCCTTCGTTAGCCAAAACCCTCAATCCTAAAATGCCAAGATCATACCACCTTCTCCGCTTCGTTCCTAAAGGAGCAATTCTTTCAATAAACGAATGCCACTTCATCAAGCTACGCCAAGTAAAGCTCGATTTTATCGATTGAAGCTCCGCATCTTTCCTTATCAACTCTTCGTTAAGCTTCGCTAATTCGCTCTCTTTTGATTTTAAGACGCTTCTTAAATTTTCAACCTCTTCAGAATTCTTTTTCAAAGCAAGATCTTTTTCTTCCAACTTTAAGCTTAGCTCTTTGATCTCTCCTTCTTTTTCGTTCAGGATCTTTTTTAGCTTTTCAAGCTCTGAAGATTTTTCCTCAATAGAATTTCTTAGTTCAATTAGTTTAATCTTCATCTCATTGAATTCTTTTGTTTTAACTTCGTAAGCCTTTGATAATCTTTCGAATTCTTCTATGATTTTTTCTTTCTCGTATTGGAGTCTTGAAATTTCTTTCTTTCCCTGCTCAATCTCTATTTCTTTAGATTTTAATTCGTTCCTGAGCTTTTCAAGCTCGCTCTCCAATTTTTCTTTTACTTTTTCAACCTCTTTTTTCTCCTCTAAAATTTTATTCAGTTTTTCAGCTTCCATCCTTAAATTCGAGATCTCTTTATCTTTCTCCCTTAACTTTGACTCCAACGCTAAAATAAGATCCTCCTTAGATTTCAATATTTCTCCAACTCTTTTTAGCTCCTTTTCAAATTCAGAAATTTGCTTTTGAAGTTCTGAAATCAAGAGGTTATTCGAACTCAACTGCTGCTCAATTGCAAAAATTTTTTCCTTATGATTTTTAAGCAAATATTTCAATTCAATCGTTGTACCAAGCAATCTAAAAAAGTCTTCAACTAACGGTTCCTTCTTCGCTTCTTCAATAAAATCAAGAACTTCTTGAGCTTTCTCTCCTATTGCTACGATCCCCAATCCATATCCAAATCTAAATTCGTAGGATGGATATTTCTTAGACAACTCTTCCCATAACTTCCACACTCCAAATTCATCCCTCCTCACTTGCGTATCGTGAAGCAAAATCACCCCATGATCGCTCATCTTTTTAATCCAATTTTCGAAATCGTGTTTAACCGCTTCATCGAAATCCATTTTCATTATTTGAGCGAAGTCCCCATAATTTTCAGTTATGTAGTTATTTATTTCTAAATAAACTGATTCATCGTAAAATCCTGAATGCGGATCTCCTTTAAAGTTGTCAACTCCGTAACAAGAACATTTCAGATTCAGCGCTTTTACAGCTTGACAGAAAGCAGAAAAAGAGTTTCCTGTGTGAACCCCGAGCTCAACAAAGATTCTTGGCCTGTGAAGTTCTGTGATGAAGAAAGCGAACGGAATATGTTTAACCCATGAGATCGGTTCCACGATCCTCACGGGCTCCATAAAAACTAATTTCGAATTTCTGAGCAATGACATAATCTTCTACTTGTTCAAACTTGGGTTTTTAAAATTTTCTCTATAATTGAGTTTACTGAGTAACTAAAAGATTATGGAAAGAGTTTTAAAGACTATAAAAAAATTCTTTTATGGCGATCAGGATCACGATCAAGGGAAAAGTTCACGAAGTCGGCTATCGCCTTTTTCTTCTTGAA
>JAWBTN010000094.1:0-4408 GCA_039000415.1 Candidatus Aenigmatarchaeota archaeon
AAAAGGAAGAGGTAAATTTGAAAATAGAAAATTTGAATTCCTTAGCTGATGTTGAGAGAATTCAAGAAAGTTTAAGGGAAGGAAATGTTGTTTTTGTTAGGATAAAGGAAATAAGAGATAGAAATTTGGAAGAACTAAAAAAATGTGTTGATAGATTGAAAAAGACTTGTATGGCAATGAACGGCGATATGGCAATAGCCCATGATGACTTTCTCATTCTAACTCCAGAATTTGTAAGAATATATAGAGGAAAAGCTGCTTAAAAACTAAAACTTCCTTCTAAAATTCTCCATAAAATATTAACTAAATCTTTTTCATTTACTCTAACCTGCTTTGTATCATTTCTGTTCCTCAAAGTTACTGTCCCATCTTTTAAAGTTTGGTAATCTATTGTAATTGCTACAGGTACGCCAATTTCATCTACTCTAGCGTACCTTTTTCCTATTGAGCCTGATTCATCGTACAAAACATCGTAGCACTTTTTCAAATTCTCATATATTTCCTTTGCTTTTTCTGGAAGTTTGTCCTTTGAAACGAGAGCCTCTATACTCAGAAGAATTTATTTACACGGGCTTGTGGGAGTTGAAAGATTAAGAACTGAGTATAGAGGAAAAAAAGAAGAGGGCATAAGCTTGCACATTTTAGAAAAGCTGGAGGAAGTATTTGTAAAGCTTAGATCAGGATAAAAATTAAGATTTAAGCTTTAGACCAGTTTTATTTTTTTGTTATTTTCCTAAGTTCAAGTTTAATTAGTTATAAAAGTAATTTTGATAAACCTTAAATCCTTAATGTTCTATTTCTTTACTATGCACATAATTGAAATAATAGATTTTTACAGAAAGGGAGTAAAACCGAACGAAATAAACTACATATTTGTGCCAAGTATTATAGTTCCCTATAAAAGCAAAGTTATTGCAGATGTAGATAGCAACCAAATTGAAATTAACTTTCCAAGAACTTCAGTAACCGGAATGCCAAATTCACTTGCTGAAGAGTTTGAGCAAGTTTGGGTTAAAATCAAAAAAACAAACCCAAAGTTAACAAATAGTATAATTGCTAATCTTCAGAAGCTACGATATACAAACGGTGAATTACAATGGCAAGAGAACTTAACAGACTTTAAAACATTAAGTGGATTACGTCTTGGTATTTTTGCAAAGTTAGAAGAAGAATTGCAAGATAACTTACTTGCACAGCTTGCGCCAACTTCGCCTGGAGCTGTGGTCGAAACCTCTGATGATAAACTTATTCTTGGAGTTAGAGGCAAAAAGGTACATTTAGACGGTAAAATAATGCCATTTCCGGTTGGGCATCCTAGGTATATTTTTCATAGAAATCCAAGTCAAAACTATTTGGAAAATCCACTACAATCATTAGCTAGGCAAGCGATTACAGAAATGAATTTACCTCTTTATTCGCCTGATATGAATAGAGTTTATGGAGTTGCAAAGGAAATTCTGTTGATTGGTGTTGTAAGAGACAGAGGTACAACCGAAAATCCAAGTGGTTCTTGGAATCCGTTACCAACATTCTTTATCAAAACTAAGTGGGACGCTGAATTATGTAGACGAGGATACGAATCAGCGGTTGACAAGTATGAGCATGAAAGGTTTTTAACGATACATGCCGACGAAACAGCCCTATCAAAGACGATAGAAGAATTCTATCCTAGATTTGTTGGTAATGGTTTAGGAGAACTTTTAATTTATGGTAGGTTTAGATTCGGAGATAAATGGTACGAAAAATGCATCTTAAAACTTGTTAAAAAATACAAGGCTCGTATAAAAGAAGGTAATCCATTTTTATAATTTTATCTTCAAATATATTCTCTTTTCCTTTTCCAGGAATATCTACTTGCCTAAAATATCACTTATATAACCCGTAAAAGATTTTTTAACTAGAAACTCTTAGAAAATTAAAAAGAGTATTAATATCTTTTACTATTTCATTTTTGTTTTCCTTACTCCTTTCTTATTTTCTCTTTCATTAACGTTTGTTACAGTTCTTATTACTTTTGAGCTTGTCTTATTTTCATTTTACTCGTAGCATCGATTATAAAAGCTCTTTGAAATTTTCTAAAAGAAAAATAATTTGAACTTTTAGGATGTAAATTCTTTTAAACTTTTTTCCTCATAAACCAATTTCCATAGAACGCTTACTAAATTTTCTATCTTTACTCTAACTTGTTCTGTCGTATCTCTTGAGCGAATCGTAACTGTGTTATCTTTTAAAGTTTGATAATCTATAGTAACAGCAAAAGGTATACCTATTTCATCTGCCCTGGCGTATCTTTTTCCTATACTTCCTGACTCATCATAAAAAACATCAAAGCAATTCTTAAGCTGATTAAAAACTTCTTTAGCTTTTTCAGGCAAGCCATCTTTACTTACCAAAGGAAAGATTGCTACACTATAAGGAGCGATTCTTGCTGGAAACTTAAACCAATCCCAACCTCTTTTCTTATCTTCAACGAAGCAATGAAGCAAGATAGCATAAATAGTTCTGTCTATTCCAAAACTTGGTTCAACAACATGAGGAATTATTTTCTTTCCATCTTCTAATACTGAAAAATCTTCTCCTGAAAGTTTTGCATGCGAGCTTAAGTCGTAATCGCTTCTGTAAGCATTTCCAACAACTTCCTTCCAACCAAAGTCAAACTCTATTTCTAAATCAAAGTTTCCTTTTGAATAATGTGGTGTTTCTTCAGGAAGCATGTGTCTAAACCTTAGCGAATTGAAAGGGATTCCAAGCTTTTGATACCATAAAAATTCTTTTGCCAGAAAATAACCCATAATTTTATTCGGCAAAATTTTTTGGTTAACAGCTTCTTCTGCTGTAATTTCCAAAACTTCCCCTCCCTTTTTCTGCTCTTCCCTTGTTAGAATTCTTATTTTTGTTTTTGCAACTTCTTCAAATTTTTCAAATTCGTTTGCTTTTTCTGGGTTAAAAAAGTACTCTATTTCCATTTGTCTAAATTCTCTAAGTCTGGAAAGAAATTGTCTTGGAGAAATTTCATTTCTGTAAGAAGTTCCGATTTGAGCTACACCAAAAGGAAGTTTGGCTCTGGTTGCAACAACTATGTTTTTAAAATTCACAAAAATTCCTTGAGCTGTTTCTGGTCTTAGGTAGGCTATGCTTCCTTGTAAAGGACCTACTTGAGTTGAAAACATCAAGTTAAAAATTTTAACTTCGCTTAATTCGCCTTTGCATTTGGGGCATTTCAATTTTTCTTTTTTTATAATTTCCGTAAGTTCTTCTGGCTTTGCTCCTTCTTTTAGTTCTCCTGTTAAATCTTTAATTAGCTCGTCTGCCCTAAAAGTTGATTTACATTTTTTACACTGAGTTAAAGGATCTATAAAATCTTTTAAATGGCCTGAAGCCTGCCAAACTTGCTCTGGCATTATAGTAGAAGTTTCAACCTCATAAATATTATCTTGTTTAACAAAAAAATCTCGCCAAAAATTTTCTATTTTTTTCTTCATTAAAAATCCTAGAGGACCATAGTCAAAAAATCCTGAAAGACCACCATAAATTTCTGAGCTTGGAAAAACAAAACCTCTTCTCTTTGCTATGGCTAAAATTTTTTCAATGTTCATAATTTCAAATATAATTGAACAAATTAATATAATTGAAATTCCTTGAAGTAAAGCTTTTAAATTTTTTTATAAAAATTATTTTCGATGCCACAGAAGCTTACAGAAGAACAAATAGAAAAGATAAGAGAATTACAAGAACAACATCTTTCTGATGTAGAGATAAGCAGGATAATGGGTATACCATACCATATAGTGCATTATCAAAGATCTGAAGTCAAGAAAAGAAAAAGAGAATACATGAAGGCATATCGTCAAAGACCTGAAGTCAAGGAAAAAATGAAGGCATATCGTCAAAGACCTGAAGTCAAGGAAAGATATTATCAAAGACGTGATCCCTTTTTGCTAGAATTTCAGGACTTGCTTAAAAAAGTTGAGAATGGCACAGAGGTAATACCAAGAGATAACCCATATATTAGCCTACTAAAATATTTAGCCAACGATAATTACGGAAAAAAATTCAGATGTATGAAGAGAGAAGTAAAAGATGATAAGTTAAGGGGAAGATTAATCAAGGTAAAGAAAAGAGGTTTGGTTGTTTATAATGAGAAAAAATGGTTTTTAAGTAAAAAAGGTAAAGAATTATGCAAATTTTTATTTGAGCCAACCCTTTAAACTTGTTTGCCTTCCAGAAGCAAAAGCTTGTTCTAACTTATCAATAGCTTTTTCCACTCTTTCTCTAGAAAAATCATGCTCTTCAACCATGAACTCTATAATTTTTTCTCTGTTCGGTTCCTTCCACTCTAATTTATATTTATCAGTAGCTTTTGGGTTAAGAAAGAAATTGTATATTTCTTCTGCTTCAACATCCCCTT
>JAWBTN010000095.1:0-4368 GCA_039000415.1 Candidatus Aenigmatarchaeota archaeon
AGCTTGACATCGATCTCCTCTATCCTGTAATCCTTTTTAATCCTTTCCTTTACAAGAACTTTTTCTCCGTCTATTTCGTCGATGTAAAGAATTGCCTCGGCACCTCTTTTGATTATCTCCATGAATCAACCTACATTTAAGGATCTTTTATCCCTTCTTCTGTTATCTTGAAGACAGCTTCACCTTCAGGTAAACCTGGACTATCAACCAGCCTTGCTATTCTCATGTTCTCTTTTCCCCTTCTCAAGTAAATCCTGTAAGTTGCCATGTGTGCTAAAATCGCTCCACCTGAAGCCCTCACAGGATCTCCAAATAAAACTGAAGGATCCATCAAAACTTGATTCGTAATGTAAACTGCAAGGTTGTAAGCATCTGCCAATCTTTGGAGCATGTGTAAATGTTTGTTCAATTTTTGTTGTCTTGGTGCGAGTTCTCCTCTTCCTATGAAATCTGCCCTGAAATGTGAAGTTAGGCTGTCGATAACTATCAACTTTATGTTCTTTTCTTCTATTATTTCATTTGCTTTTTCCACAAGAAACATTTGATGTTCTGAATTGAAAGCTCTGGCAACATGTATGTTGGCCAGAACTTTTTGTGGGTTTAGCTCCAAAGCTCTTGCTATCTGAACTATTCTTTCTGGTCTAAATGTGTTTTCTGTATCGATGTAAAGAACATTTCCACCTAAACCGCCTTTTTCTGGAGGTAATTGAACGTTTACCGCAAGCTGGAAAGCTAGTTGTGTTTTACCTGAATTGTGTGAAACTATACCGTTAGCTAAGAAATTGTGAGTAATGGGAACTTCTAAATCGTAAACTTTACCGTCTGGTGTACTTACAGTTCGTATTTCAACGATTTTTAAGAAGTTTGATATTGTAGAATTGATTTCCCTTTTGTAACTATCCATGAGCATTTTAATTTTTTCAGAAAGCTTTATTGTATACCGACCAATTTCTTCATAAAATTTAATGATAGAATTTTTATCTGTTATATGTAACTCAAAACTAACGAATTCTTCACCATCTCTTCTTTTTATATCTGTACTTAACCAAGACTTTATCGAGAACTTGGAAAGCAATAGCTTTATGTCTTCTAGAATTTTCCTACTCGAACTTCTCAAGTTTATACTTCTTGAATAATTTGGTAACTTATATTCATGAGTTTCGATTTCGTTTATGTATTTCCTTACAGGAATTCTCCTGTTGTGAATATCAAGAGTAACGTATCCTTCACTATCAAAAAATGCTGCCAAAAATTTTACTACAACGTGCTTGGGTGATTCAAATATTTGATTTGGAACGAATTTTTCTCTAGGTTTATAATAGAGACCTTCAAATTGTCTCAAAAACTCTCCAACAGTAACCGAGTTTATATGGCTTCTTTTTATTCCCTTTTCATCTCTACTGTGATCAGTATCGATATCAAAGATTTTTTGGACTAAATAATCGAAACGTTTTATTATAGAATTGTTTGTATTGCTAATTGACACTCTAGAAAAACTATTACGATTACCTTGAGTTTCAAACCATCCTTCAGCGAGAATGTAACCAATTAACTCGGCCAAATCTGGAGATAAAACCTTTGGTAGTTTTGGTTTAACAAATTTTCTAGTGTTTTTATTTAGTTTAATTTTGGTATCCAATTTAACATATCTTTTACTGAAGAATGTATCATTAGCTACCATTATGGAATCATTAATTTTGAGTTTTTCCGCTTCTATCCATCCATTAAGTGTTAGTAATGGATGATTCGGTGTGACAGACAACCTAGAACCATCTTCTAGAGTTATTTGTAAAACTTTATCACACTCATAAATGTATAATTTTGTTGCAATCCCTGGCTTTAAACTACCATTCATCGTCATAACTGGTAAATTGATGGGATAAATGCCTGGATTTAAACCTCTAGCAATAGAAGAAATTGGTATAACCCTACCATCAGCAAGAGTTATTCTGGAATCTCCTGTGATACAACCAAACTGTCCGTAAGTTTCGGTGATAGCTTGAGTTTCCACACCTCCACCGAGCAAATTATCCAAATTTTTTGAGCCTGTAGTTATCTTGGCAACCTTTAACCTTCTCTCTAAAATTTTGTCTGCAGTTTCGTAACCAATTTCAAGCATTTCCCTTACTGCGTTTATTATCTTCGCAGCTTGTCCTTCTCCAATTTCGGCTATTGCAGCTAGCTCAGAAGGAGATGCAACTGCTATCGCCATAGGATCTGTGTAACCAACTTCCCTCAACTTTTCAGCGATTTTTTCTCCAACTCCAGGAATATCTTCAAGCGAAAATTCCTTTTTTTTATTCATTTTCCAACTCCTCAACTAATCTTTTACTCTCTTCCAACACATTTAAATCTTTTGCTTGATCTACTATAAATTCTACCCTACCAAAAACTATATTCTTTTTAACTTTACCTGTGAGTTGTAATTCTCTACCCAAAAGTTTTTCTTTAATCAATTCGTATCTTTCTTCATCTTCCATTTCTTCCAACTCTTTAGCAGAAAGTTGTAGTATCTTTTCAGCTTGCTCTCTGAAAAAAACCGCCCTTATGTTTGCTGTGCCATCATCAACTATAACTGTTATCACAAGGGCTTTAGTTGGTTCAACATCACCGTGTTGAGGGCAAACCAATCTTCCTGTTTCTTTGACCAAAGTGTTCTTACACTCCGGACAAATTTCAAAGAAAAATTTTCCCCTGAAAACATGTACTACTGTACCAACTATCTCAGCTCTACCAAAAGATAAATCTTTTATAGCAAACCTTTCAGCCGATTGAGATAAGTATTTATTCTTCAGTTGCTCTAAGCTCGGAATATCTTCACACTCAACTTTATTTATTAAACCATACTTTCCTATACTCACTTCAACACCGTACATACCCTCTTTAGCTATACCGTTCATGACTTGGATGGAATCTCCTAGCTTAATTTCACCTTCTTCAACAAGCTTCGCTTGATCATTCCAAAGCGGTACTCTAACGTAACCTGTTGAATCACCAACGAATATGTTGGTCACTCTACCGATTGAACCATCTTGTTTTTCAAAATTTATTATAGGAGTTATGTGAAAAATTCTTCCCACAAAATTAACGTTTTTCATACCAGAAACTATGTTCTTTATCTCGAGTTGTCTCCTCCTTTTCTCAATTAAATCTAATCCGAGCTCGTTTGCAACAAGGTAAGCAACACCTTCTTCAGTCAACAGATCAGAAAACTCTTTCTTCTTTTCTTCCATTTTTTTCATTATCTCTTCTCTACTTAAACCTGAAAATTTCTCTATTTCGATCAAAATTTCTTCCAAACTCATGTAACCCTAATTATAATAAAAATAAGTGAAGTTAAATCTTTCTCCTCGCGAGCCTCACATCTTCATCAAGAATTGTTTTCCTACCAGCGTGTTTTGCTAGTAAAGCTGCTTCCTTAGCTATTTTGAAAAGTTCTTCTTCCATTATCTTAGCCATTTCGTCCAAAGCAGATTGAGAAACTCTTTTAGCCCCAACTTTTTTAAAAATTCTTTCAAAAGGCTGTTTTGGTAGAATAGTCATGATTAGTTTTTACATCTTTTAATATAAAAATCTAAAACTTTACTTCGAAAATTTTGACTTCTGGATTAGAATATCTTAGTTCGAAGTGCTCAAGTTTTGTGATATTAAATTCTTTTATACCTTTACCGTTGAAAAAGAACATGTTCGTGAAAATTGATTTTTCTATTTCTTCTTCCATGAAGATAACAAACTGAAAGCTTGGATCAATAAAAACTAAACCATTGACTGTTGCGTTTTCAATCCTTTGATTTATTTGCTTTCCTTGTTGGAAGTATATCATGTCTTTGATGATTGCGTTTCTTATATTTTTTAGTGGAAAGTTTAAAATGGCAACAAGCCTGCCATCTTTCTGGGTTATCGAAATTATACCATTACCGTATTCTAAAATTCCCCTTTGTTGATTGTAGTTTGTAAGTGGTAATTGGTAGAAGTTTCTTCCTTCACCTTCTCTTTTTTTCTCATCATAACTACCAAAAAAGCTCAACCAGTAGTATTTTCCTATTAGGTCTGAACTTGCTATCACATACATTTTGTTTGCTGGCCTACAAGGATCTTCCCTGAAAATGTTGTCGTAAATGACATCACCGAAAACTTCTTTAACTTTTCTACATTGTTCTGAAGAAAGGGAAGTGTATTTCTTCAGTATTTCTACAGCTTCTGTTTCATTGCTCGTCGAGAAGGCTTTACCCATATCACTTATTCTAACATCGTGATCGTAAATAACACAATCTTGAGGACCACAATGGGCACCGTCTGCCATGACTTTGAATGGGTTGCCTTTGTAATAACTGTAACCTGCTAAGATATGTCCGGGGTCCCACCATG
>JAWBTN010000096.1:0-4348 GCA_039000415.1 Candidatus Aenigmatarchaeota archaeon
CTTTACTTTTAATATAAGCGTAAGAGTTAGCAACTCAGATAATAACGTAGCTGTTTGCGCTTACTTTAGCAAAACTGGCACTGAACCTTGGAAGTTGGTTGGTTGTGACAGCTATCCTGCTCCTGGCTCATCTACAGGGCAATGGAGAAATTTCACTTTTAGGTTTGATGCTGGTTGCGAAGATATAGGCTCGCCAGTATTTGCAAAATTCAACGCAACAAACAATGCAGGAACAACAAATTCAACCTCAACAACTTTTGCAATAACAAAAGATAAAGTAATATTTGAAGATATAATTGGCAATGGCACAGAAACAAGAAGAGGGAAAACCACTACTCTACTTGCTTTAAGAGTTAGAGATGCTAATGGAACTTTAGTTACAAACTTGCCAATAACTTTTTATGTAACATTAGATGGCTCTATTTACGATTCTGGAACAACCAATTTAACAAATTCTTCTGCTTATGCAAACTATTACTTCCAAGCTAAATGCTCACCAAAATACCAAGTAGGATATCAAAAATGGAAAGCTGTTTTAAGTAATGATGCATGCTACCAAGACAATTCAACAGAAAATTATTATAATTTAAGAGTTTTGGTTACAGGAGATATTTTGCTCGATCTTATAAGACCTGATAACTCACCAAAAGATCAAGAAGATATAATAATCTTTTTGGGATCTACAAATGATGATTGTAATGATGCTTTAACAACAAACGTAATTTTCTTTGCAAACCATACTTTACAATCTTTTGAATGTTCAGATGTAGAGCAAGTAGGTTCTAATGCCTATACTTGCGATTGGCATACCGATATAACTACGCCTATGGGTTGGTATAATATTACAATGCTTGCCTCAAAAGAAAACCACTACACTAATTTTACAACTAAATACGGAATTCCAGGATTCTTTTATTTAAACCCAATTTATAAGCTCGAAGAACCCCAATCTTATCCTAACCAAGAAGGTTGGGGTTATAAAAACTGGAATTTCACAGTTTTAGCTTCGAGTGGAAATAGTGAAGAAGCTTATGATGTTAATATTTACTTAGGAAATCTTTGGCCACCTGCCTTGCCTTGTTACGAATGCAAAAATGCAACACCAACTTCTTGTATTTACCCAGAATGCTATAAAAAGCCTATTACATTTCTCAGAAATTTTTCTGCAAGCGAAATTGGAACTTGGTATTACAGATTTTCATTAGGACCAACATCAACTACAGAAGTTAAATATGTGATTGTTGAAAAGGATGATGTCAGTTTAGAATATTCGGAAGGAAATAATTCAATTGTAATAAGGAATTCTCAGCCAGCTTTACTTTCTGTTAGAGTTTATGATTTGGATGCAGAAACTTATGAATTATCTCCGCCAGCACTCGTAACATTTAAAATTTATGACGAAAGATATCCAAACGGTTACAAAATTATAGGAAGTAATTACACAAATTCTTCTGGATATGCAAATTATTTATTAAACATAACAGAATGCTATGGCTGGCTTGAAGGAAGCCAAAAATGGAGTGCTGAAATTGATAGTAGCGATGTAGCTTATAAAAAAGCATTTTCAGAAAATTATACAATAACTATTCAATTACCAGGATGCCAGCCACAAGTTGATATCTACTCTATAGAATTACCAAAAGAGACATTTCAATATAGAAATTTCACGATTTTAACTTATGTTACTTCGTGGGTTAGTAGCTCAACAGATGTTTACATTAATATAAGTTTACCTCCTGGTTGGGAAGTAGATCAGCAAACAAAATACTTAGGTACGATAGGTGTAGGGGAATTCAGAGAAGTTTATTGGAACATTTATCCATCTTCCTTTGGAGAAGAAAACGTAACATTTTACGTAAATTCAAGTAATGCTGGTTTTGAAATTGAGCCAAGTGATAAGATAATTGTATATAAATTTGCCCAGCTTACAGAAAATTCTCTACCCATAAACCTTGTTCCAACTAAATCAGCAATTTTAAAGTTTGACTGTGAGGCAGGAATTTATAGAGTTAGTAACTTGAGCTTTTCTGTATCTAGCGGAAACTCTTTAATAAAAATAGAAAGTTTCAATTCATCTGATTGGATAAAAATTCAAAATAACTTAGAAGTTACGCAAAACTCTTACTTTATTCCAATTTTAACAAAACAAATTTCTCCAGATTCAAACGGAGAATGTAAAATAAGGATTACAAACATAGGAGAAAATTCCATAACCTTGCAACAAGCTTCACTTTCAACTTATTACAACGAGAGCTTAAGGATAGAAGGAATAAAGGCATTTGTTGGAGAAAAAGAAGTTGAAAGCCTGGATAGCAGTGAAAGTTACTTTAACATTTCTGTAAGAGTTGGGAATTCCTTGGATTTGAGCAAGGAAGTAAACTTAACTTTAAAAATTGTAAAGGGAGGAAATGAGCTCTATTCAAACAAGCAAAGTTTTACGTTAAGTGCAAATAGCTTTTCTTATCTTAACTTTACAAACATACCAACAACTTCTTGGGAAGAAGGAAGTTACAAAATTATTGCTATTCTAGAATCTTCAAATTATAATGAAACTAATTACCGCGAAATAATCTTTAGCAGCATTAAAGTAGATGTAGAATATTCTGCATATCAATGCAACTCTACAACAGAAAAAATTAAAGTTAAAATTTACCAGCCTCTTGAAGATTTAATTTCTTATAACATTTCATTGGAAGTTCCTCCTGGATGGAGCTATTCTCCTTCCTCAATCCAAATCGAACCAAAAGGAAAAGGTTATTATGAAGTTGAATTTAACTTAACCGCATTTTCAGATTCAGAACAAGATTACAAGATTAATGTAAGTGTTGAATATAATTATTCGAACGGAAAAAGAATAACTAAGGATTTGAATATAAAGGTCTCGCCAAATATTCCTATTTTAGAAGTAGTAAGAGAAATTCCTTCTCTAGTTTCATCATCCATAGTTTTTAAGCCAAGAATTACAATTCACAACAAAGGTTGTGGAGTTGCAATAAACACAACTCTTAAAGAATTCATTTCAGCAGGATGGATTGGTGCAAACCCAAGCATAGCAAGGAATGAATATTATAATGATCCAGAAGTTTCTGAAAAGGATGTAGAATTATTGTATTCAGAAACTGATTTAGTTAATAATATACTAACTTGGAAATTGGGAGAAATAAAGCCGAATCAATATGCAGTTTTAACTTATCAAGTAAAGGCTCCTGCAACCTTAGCAACAGAGGGCTCTTTCTTTTATAATATTTCCTGGAATAACTATTATCTACAAGAAAGAATTCCTTCAAAAGTTTATACTTTCAATTATACTCAAGAATCGCACTTAGAATTTGACTTAGAAGCAGTTCAAGATCCAAACTATCCTTGGCCTGAAGTAAGAAGTCTACAAGTAAACAAGCCATATAATTTAACTCTAAAGGTTACAAATATAGGTGATACAAATACTAATTCTGAATGGATAGTTAAGCTTTACATTCCATTTGGATGTGAAGTTTTAAGTATAGTAAATGGTATATGGAACTCTTCTGAGAGAAAAATTGTTTGGAATTTGGGAAATTTGGCAACTTATCAAACTGCTTACTTGAACTTTACTTTGAATTGTAGCGAAGAATCCCAATTTACTTTAAAAGCAGAAGGAATAAGGGATACTACAAGCAAAATTGATTACGAAAACACCACTTCAATTTCATGCTATTCTTCTTCTAAACCTGCTTACTGCTATTATAAAACAAACTACGTTCTTACAAAACCACCTAACCCAAGATACGAAAGGTTAAGCAATTTGACATTACAAGTATTTAACATTTTTGAAGGTAATAATCTCACAATAGGTAATTCTCAAGTTAAAGTTTTTGACGACCTCTCAAGAGAGCACATAATTCTTCAGGACTTTTCCTTCGAAAATAAACAAGAAATGCATATACAACAATTCATAATTCCTGAAGAACTTCAAAACAGTTTCATAAATAGCTTGAAATCTTTTGAAATCGAATCTTATACAGACGCAACTTCAGATACTTACACTAACATTTCAATCCTAAAAATTTTCTATACCTGGGATTTAGGAAAAATTTTCAACGAAACACAAAACCTCTTCATAAAATCAAAAGTCTATACTTATGCTCCGCTCTTAAGAAATGCTAAAATTTACATCAATGAGAACGATTCTGTAAGTATTGGCGGATGGGGAGAAAAGTTTAAATTTAGCGTTGAAACAAGAGATAGGTTTGGAAGAGATGTTACAATAAAAATGTATCATAGGAAAGTTGGTGATATTTGGAATTTAGTTGATGAAAAAGTTTGTTATTCTTGCTACAATTGGGAGCAATTTAACTTTACATACGATTAT
>JAWBTN010000097.1:0-4340 GCA_039000415.1 Candidatus Aenigmatarchaeota archaeon
ACGGAAATAATTTGATGATAAGACAAGCAAATTCTATAATAAAATTTGCTAATTCTATTGGTTTTAATTCCAGAAAAAAGAAAGAAAAACTACAAAAACTTGTAGAAAATGTAGGAAAACTTAAAAGAAAAAGACATAATAAGAGATGGGAAAGAATAGTTAAAATTATTTATCATCCTCCAGAGAGTGTGTATGATATAGAAGTTCCTATCCATCATAAATTCGTGGCAAACGGTATAGTTTGTCATAACACAGCAAAAAGTGCTTTGATGAAAGTTGTTTCAAGTCTGATTCCTCGCGGACGATATGTATCGGGAAAAGGAGTATCCATAGATTATGACGATCCTGTAATTTACAAAGAAAACGGATTAATCAAAACAGATATAATAGGTAGGCTTTGTGACAAGTTCTATAAGCAGGATGAAGTAGGTTTTGTTAAAGTAAAAGGAATAGAAGTTCCTGTTTTTGATCCGACCACTTTTAAAATTTCGTGGAAACCTGTAACTTATATTTTTAGGCATACAGCCGAAGAACCGTTACTTAAGTTAACACTCAGAACAGGTAGAGAGATAAGAGTAACACCAGGCCATTCAATTTATACTCTCGATAAAGGAGAAATCGTAGCTAAGCGGGCTGATAAACTAAAAGTTGGGGATTTTATTCTCATACCTTCTCGAATTCCCCCTACTAATAAAATAATTAAAAAAATTTCTGTTGCTGATTTAGTTAAAAATCACCCTGAAATAAAACCAAGAACTCTTAAAAGATTTCCAAAAGAGATAAAAGTTAACGGCGAGCTTATGAGACTGATTGGCTACTACATTGCTGAAGGTTCTTTGAATGAAGGTAAGGAACATTGGAAAGTAAGGTTTGATGTCGGGGAAAAAGATAAGGAAATTATTGAGGACATAAAACGTATTGTAAAGAAATTGTTCAGGCTTGAGGTAAAAGAATATAAAAAGAAAAATTGTAAAGGCAAAGCTCTGGAGATTAACTCCAAGTTATTAGTGTTAATTTTCAAAGAAATCTTGCAACTCGGGAAAAGTGCTAAGATGAAAAAAATTCCCTCAATAGTTTTTAACACATCAAGCAAGAATCAGCTCGAATTTATCAAAGCCTATCTCAAAGGAGATTATGGTGTTACAACCTCTAAAGAGCTTGCGTCAGACTTACAATACTTATTTTTGCTTAATGGGGTTATTTCATCGTTTTTGAAAAAAAGAATTAAAGGAAAGATAAAATTTCCGGACCATCTAAGTTTTGTTGACACAATTGCCTACGAACTGAAAGCTCCAAAAGTGAGTAAACTGCTGAAGGGTATTTTTAGTATTTCCCGTATTCATGGTTATCCTCCCTTAAAGTGTTTAAGTTCAGAAAAAATTTTAAACCTAGCAAAGAGTGGTTATAAGAGGGTTTCGAAATCCGCGATGAAAATTCTATTTTCACCTTACAATCTCTTACTTTTCAGTAGGTTAGAAATGTTGAGAAAAGGTATAGATGCAAAAAAATTATCAAGAATTTGTAAAATAAATAGAAAATCTGCTTCACACTATCTTAATTCTCTGGTGAAAAAAGGTCTTGCACTTAAAATCGATAAGGAAGGAAAAAGAAAGTACTTTTTAACAGAAAAAGGAAAGCTTTTGCTTAAAGAAATTAAACTAATAAATTCTCTTCTCTCGTCAGATTTGGGATTTGTAGAAATAAAGAAGATTGAAAGAGTTAAAGCATCTAAAAGGTTTGTATACGATTTGGGTGTTGAAAACTTTAATAATTTTGTTGCTGGATTCGGTGGAGTGATTTGTCATAATACCGCTGCCGGATTAACGGCGACTGTAGTAAGAGACGAAGAATTTCTGGGAGGATGGGTTTTAGAAGCTGGAGCTTTGGTTATGTGTAACGGAAGTCTTTGTGCTATAGATGAGTTTGAGAAAGTGGAGAAAAGCGATCAAATAGCTTTGCACGAAGCGATGGAACAGCAAAGTTATCATCCTTCTACTGAAATCCTTCTTGCAGACGGAAGAAAAGTAAAAATTGGAGAATTTGTAGATAGATTGTTTAACCTTTTAAAGGACAAAATTGTAAAGGGAATTAACTGTGAGATTTTACCGCTTCACGAAATATATATCCCAATTCTTACAACTGATGGGCAAAAATTGTTTGTAACGAAAATTACTCAAGTGAGTAGGCATAAACCGCCAGAAAAGTTTATAAAAATAACTTACTCAAACGGCAGAGAAATAATAGTTACTCCAGAGCATCCTGTCTTTGTTTTTGAGGATTCACTTAAAACTAAACCTGCTACAAAAGTTAGGCCTGGAGATTTTGTACCAGGAGTCCGTCAGCTCCCCTTGATTACTTTATCTAAAAATCTAGAATTACCAAGCACATCTGGAAGAAAAAAAATTAATTTTCCAACAGAAATGTCAACAGATTTTGGGAAGTTTCTAGGATATTTTATAAGTGAAGGTTACTCCTATTCAGGATCTTCTAAGGAAATAGGAATATCTAACACTTCCAAAAGTATAATTTCTGAAACACAAAACCTAACAAATACCCTATTTGGTATAAATGCATTAGATTATTCACAAATAAACAGAACCCAACGAATTATATCTTCATCTCTATTTGATTTTATGTTAAAAAATTTTCCTGAAATCATGCAAAAAGCAAGGAATAAGAGAATTCCTCCCAGCATCCTAACAGCAGAAAAAGAAATATTAAGAGAATTCTTGAAAGCTGCTTTTAAGGGAGACGGCTCTATTGAAAGTAATGCTATATGTTATACAACTGCTTCTTTTAAACTAGCAGAAGATTATCAAGATGCACTTTTAAGGTTTGGTATTTTTTCAAGAATTGCATACGATAAGCATAATAACTCTTATAAAGTATACATAACAAGTGATAGTCTTGAAAATTTTGCAAGGATAATCTTAAGGAAAAAGTGCAAGAAGATCGAAAAATTAATAAAAACTTCTAAGAGAAAACTTAGAAAGCATGATGTTCTCCCTGCTTCTGTAGGCCTAAAGATAAGAAATCTTATGAAGAAGGTAGGGCTTGTCTATTCAGGCTACTTTAATCAGCATTTGAGATTTAATTTTGGAATAACCAGAGAGGTTTTCGATAAATACCTTAAACAGATTAGAGAGAAGATAGAAGAAAGCAAAAAAGCTGTAGAAGAAATCCAAGACTTTAAAGAACTTAGAAGGAAGTTAAATTATTCTCAAGAGTATGTAGCAAACCTTTTAAAAATAGAGAGAAGTAAGATAAACTATATAGAAAGGGGAGGGTACACGAAAGAAATAAGAGAAAAATTGCTCAAGTTATTTAAAGAAAACGTAAAGAAAGAAATTAAGAAAGTTGAAGAAAGCTTAAACCAACTAGAAGATCTCAAAAAATTTAGATGGCTAAGAGTTAAAAAAGTGGATGTTTTAGAAAATAAGGGAAGCTTAAAAGCAGAATGGGTTTATGATGTAACTGTTAAGCCGACAAAATGTTTTATAAGTAATGGGCTAATTCTTCACAACACAATTTCAATAGCAAAAGCAAGCATAGTAGCTACTTTGCCTGCAAGAACAAGTATACTTGCAGGAGGAAACCCAAAATTTGGAAGGTTTGATCCTTACTTGCCAATAAAGGAACAAATAGATGTTCCTGAAACTTTATTAGCAAGGTTTGACTTAAAGTTTGCTTTAAGAGATATACCAAATCCAGAATTAGATTCGAAGATTGCAGAGCACATACTTAAAGCAAGACATTATGGAGAAGAGGAAGTTAAGCCTGAAATAGAACCTGAATTTATTAAAAAGTATGTAGCTTATGCAAGAAAAAATTGCCACCCAAAATTAACTAGAGAAGCAGGTGAAGTAATAAAAGACTTTTTTGTTAAGCTAAGGGAAAAAGTAAGCGGTGAAGAGGCTCCTATACCTATAACTTTAAGGCAGTACGAAGCTCTTATAAGGCTGGCTGAAGCTTCGGCCAAAGTACAATTAAGGAATGAGGTAACTGTAGAGGATGCTATGAGAGCCATTAATTTAATGAAAGCATCTTTAAGACAATTTGGTTTTGACCCTGAAACTGGGAAAATAGATATAGATAGAGCAGAAGGTCATATACCAAGCTCTCAAAGGGGTAAAATAAGGATCATGCTAGATATAATAGAAGAGCTTACCCAAACTTTTGGAAAAAGTATTCCTGTAGATGAAATAATTAGAAGAGCAAAGGAAAGTGGTGTGGATAATCCAGAGAATATTTTGAGAAGTATGAAGAGTGAAGGTATTGTTTTTGAGCCTTCTCCAGGCTTTATACAAAAGATCTGATTGGTATGAAAAGAAATCCTGCAA
>JAWBTN010000098.1:0-4330 GCA_039000415.1 Candidatus Aenigmatarchaeota archaeon
GAGAAAAATCCGAGAGAATTGGAGAT
The DNA here is from genome assembly GCA_039000415.1 of Candidatus Aenigmatarchaeota archaeon. Classification (GTDB taxonomy): domain Archaea; phylum Aenigmatarchaeota; class Aenigmatarchaeia; order CG10238-14; family SCSR01; genus JAVZGQ01. Next base: position 27 of record JAWBTN010000098.1, read on the forward strand.
AAGAGCTAAAGATGCTGTGGAAAAAGGAATTATACCGAATGAGTTGATCGCATACTTCATGGCAAAAGAATTCATCTGGTATCAAAGCTTGGGAATACCAAAAGAAGCTTTAAGGTTCAGGCACATGCTTCCTGAAGAAACACCCCATTACAGTAAAGGCAACTTTGACCTTGAAATAAAATTCGATTTTGGTTGGAAAGAAGTAGTGGGAAACGCTTACAGAACGGATCACGATCTTAAAGCTCATATGAAACATTCTGGTGAAAATTTTGAAGTTGTGGATAATGGTGAAAAGATTGTACCTCATGTTATAGAACCTTCTTTCGGTATGGAAAGGACAATTTATGCAGTATTACTACATTGCTTTGTAGAAGGTAAAGATAGGGGATGGAGTTGGTTCAAGTTTCCACCGAAAATATCACCTTTCACACTGGCTGTTTTTCCTTTGGTGAGTAAAGATGGTCTTCCCGAAAAAGCAAGAGAAGTTTATTTGAGCTTGAAGAAATTTTTTGATGTTTATTACGACGAATCTGGAAGTATAGGGAAAAGATATGCAAGGGCTGATGAGATAGGAGTTGCTTTTTGTGTAACGATAGACTACCAAACTTTGAAAGATAGTACAGTGACTATAAGGAATAGAGACGATTGCTCTCAGGTGAGAGTTGAAATACCAAAGATTAAGGATTTCGTGTCAAAATTTTTGAATTAACCAGCTTTTCCCCTGTATATCCTTGCGAATTTTGGTGTTATTATCAAATAATCTTCTTCAACTCCAGCAAGATCCCCGTTTATAGCGGAGCAAGTTTTCTTTATCTTCTCAACAGCTCTTTTCAATTCATTTATATCTTTATTCCTAAGATCTTTTATCCTTAAGAAGATGATATTGCCTTCTCTCAAGAGTTGTAGTATCCTGTCTGTGTCAGAATAATCTTTAAGCACATCTACTTTCACACCCATCTTATTTTCTTCTTCAAAGCTTGTATCGACTTCGACAAAATCTTCTTCCTTTTTCCCCACTTTTTCTTTCAACTTCTTCAGCTTACTTATCACCATCTTTCTCACTACATTTTTATGTTTCAAAATTTAAATAGTTACTTCACCTCTTTCCTCTTTTCTTCCAGTATGCTGACAACGTTCCATATTTTAGTCCTGGCGTACATAGGCATGTTGAGATCGTTTATTATTTCGTCCAGCATGTGAATAGCACTGCTCAGCTTTAGATCCGCTGGTTGATTTTCATCGGAAAGTGTTTTCTTAGCGTCTTCGGCAACTTTTCTTATATTCTTAGGTACAGTCCTGTCGTTTATCACAAGGTCCAACAATGAAAAAACTCTCTCCATTTTCTCATCCATTCAACCACCTTTAACTGAATTTTGAAGTTCTTTGAGTTTGTTCAAAATTCTTTCTTCCGTTTTTTCTAAACTTTTTATCCTCAATTCTATATCTTCTTTCTTTTCTTTCAACTCTTTTTTCAAATCTTCCAAGTTTTTCTTGATCATCACATTTCCAACTATCTTGAAAGCTTCTTTTTGATCTGATTTCTCGAGTTCTTCCAACGCATTTTCTATTTCAAAATTTTCTATTTTCAGACTTTCTTTCTGGATTAAAACTGTTTGAAGTTGTTGTTGGTAAAATTGGAATTCTTCAGATACATCTTTTGCCATGATCCCACTTAATATTAAACATGAATCATCATCAAATTTAAGCTTTAAGTAATTGTTACCTAGCCCTTACCCTTTTTATAACGTCCGGCCTCAACTTAACGAAAATCCTTTGGGCTCTTTCAGCTTTAAAGCTAAAAGATATACCCGCAGTAAGGACATCTCACTTTTTCTCCCAATTTTGGCACGATTTTCTTACAATTTATACACTTATACACAAAATCACCCTTGTTTAATCATCTCAGCTCTCGGGACATACGCTGCTCCAGCAAATTTCGTTCCACACTTCTTACATTTCCATATTCCAGAGGAAACTCTTTTAACATAACGCATCCCACAATTTGGACAGATGTGTCTTTGTTTTTGAACTTCTTCTATCTTTGCAACCCTCTTCTTAACACCTTTTCCGTACCTGCTACCAAACCTTCCGGTTATATCTGGCATGAATTCACCTCAAAAACTTGAATTTTTTTCCACTTGAAAGTTTCTCTAACAATAATTTCATCTCTTCTTCACTTATTTCCCTATTTATCTTTCCAGATTGATAAAGTTGAATAAAGTATAGCTCGATTTGGTTAGCTAATTCTGGTTTAACAAGTTTAACCCTTGACAACCTTTCCATCGCACCTCTAGATAAAATCTTCTTTAATACTATTTTTTTCATTTCTTCCAGTTTTTCCTCATTCATCATTTCACTTCTTTTGCAATATCATCCAACAATTTCTGTCCTTTTGGTGTTATTTTTCTCCCTTTCACTGTTTTCTCAACCAAACCAGCTTTTTCAAGTTGTTGTAATATATTCCTTATTATTGCTCCAGAAGCTTTCCTGAAATGTTGTGGGAAAAAGCCTTTTTTCTTCCTCCCTCCATAATAGCTTCTTAATCTTTCAACTCCAACAGGCCCGTTTACATAAATCCTCCTTAAAACTGAAGCAGCCCTTATGTACCAGAAATCTTGTTGCTCCGGAGGCCTTTGTTTATGAACCCCAGATTTAACGAATTTTGCCCATTCCGGAGGCTTTATTTCTTCAAATTTCTTCAATTCTTCTTTCAACTTTTCAATCAGCTTTTTTGGGTCAACTTGTATCGCACTAACCATAATATCCTTAATTTCTTTCAACTATTTATAAAGTTAAGAAGAAAGTAAAATGTAGGCCGTTGTTAGTATTACAAAAATAAAACCACTTATTATCAAAAGGAGTACGAGCATGCTAAGAGTAAAACCTGAAAATTGTTCACATATGGGCGATTTTAACACTTCAGTTTTACATTCTTCAGCTAGCTTGTTTATGTTATCGAAGATGTAGAAAAGCATGAAAGTAGCGACGAAAACCGCTAATGCTCCTAAAACTATTTTTTTTCCAAGCGTCATTTACAAACCCTGTATCTGATTAAATTATTGCAATTTTTACATTTTATAGTTAACACTTTACCTACAATTCTAACAGTGCATGTTGTTCCAGGCTTAAGTAAAGTGTTGCACTTCTTACAAAATTTTCTTTTTAAGTTTCTTGGTAGTCTGATGTTATACCTTAAACCAATTTTCCTTGCAAGCTCTACGTAGCGCTTACTCCTTTCAGGATGTTTCTCGAGCTCTTTTTCGGCTAAATTGAAAAGGATTCGAATCCTTTCCCATGCTATCTTGCGTTGCCATTCAGGCTTTTTTGTTCTTATCCCCATAATTTTCTTATATTTTTTGGAAAATTTGTGGGGACGCTGGGATTTGAACCCAGGTCTGAGCCTCCCAAGGGCCCGGTCCTAACCAAGCTAGACTACGTCCCCTTTATAAAATTCGTTCATGATGAAATAAATATTGGAATGGGAAGGCCGGGATTTGAACCCGGGTTGCCGGCACCCCAAGCCGGATGCCTAGTCCAAGCTAGCAGACCTTCCCGAATAATTATTTGATTGAAATCTTAATTTTTAATTATGGGTTCAGAAAAGCTTTTTCCGATAATCACGGAAACTATTGTTGGTAGGTCAGTAGAAGATTACAGAAAATTTGGTTTGAAGGCTACAGGTTACATAGGTAAGCATATTGTAGGAACTGGTGAAGACACGCATTTAACAACGAAAGTTTTGATAGATTTAATCAAGCCACATGTGATCTTGGTCTGTGGAAAGAGGGGTTCAGGAAAATCTTACTCAGCAGCTGTTATTTTAGAAGAATTTTGCAACCTTGAAGAAGAATTCAGGAAAAAACTTGCTTTTGTTGTAGTTGATCCGATGGGAATTTACTGGAGTATGAAGTTTCCGAATGAACAGCAAACAGCTTTGCTTAAAGAATGGCAACTCGAGCCAAAAGGATTTAAAGATTTAGTTCGTGTTTATGTTCCTGTCAAACAAAAAGAAGATTATGAAAGAGCAGGAATTCCTGTTGATGGCACGATTTTAATTTCTTTAAGAGAATTTTCAGCTGAAGATTTGATCTTGGCTTTTGGCTTGAAGAGAACTGAAGAAATTTCCATAGCTTTAGAAAAAAACTTCAACAAGCTTTTGGTTTCTGGCCAAGCTTTTGGTTTTGAAGAACTTATAGAAGAAATAAAAAAAGATAGCGAAACAAGGATTGAAGTGAAAAATGCTTTAGCAAGCTTGCTGGAAGTTGTTGGGCAATGGGGACTTATAGGTAAAGAGGGAATCAAGC
>JAWBTN010000099.1:0-4155 GCA_039000415.1 Candidatus Aenigmatarchaeota archaeon
AAGCTGGTGCAGCTTCTTTTTTCTTAAAAATTTTATACCATAAATAAGCATTAAAAATTATAAGTAATAAAATCAAAATCCACAATAAGTTCCAACCGGAAAAGATACTACCAATAAAACCTAAAATAGGAGTTAAAAAGTTAGTTTCGGATTTAGCTTCTAAAATTGTAGAATATTCATAATTAGCACCAGGAGTTGTTACAAAGAATTTAACTTCATAGTCTCCATCCTTTAAATTGCAAGGAATATCAACATTCCATTTGAAAAGAAGTGTTTCAAATGGTTTAAGAATAAATGTTTTTGATTGAGGATTAAACCAATTACTGGCTTCGCCTTCAACATTAATAGTTATTTTTCTATTAACAGAAGTGTTGTTAACTAAAGTAAATTGGAGTTCATTTTTAGAACAAATTTTAACGTTATATGATTTATCTAGAAGTAAATTAACTAGTCTTGAAGAAACTGTGTTTGCTTGAACAGAAACTGTTCTTGTAACAACTCTTGTTCTAGGAAGATAGACTGTTCTTCCAACGTTTATTAAAATTTCTTTATTTGAAGAGGCTCCTTGATTATCAGTAACTGTAAGTTTAATTCGATATGTTCCAGAAGCTAAAGCTCTATTAAAGGAAACTTCACTAGAAACTAATTCGCCATTAATTTCCCATTTATAACTAATTATTTGTCCATCGGGGTCATAAGAACGGGAAGCATCAAAATTTACAATTGTTCCAGGGAAAATTCTTTCTGGGCTAAAAGCAATAATAGGAACAGGAGGTTGATTAATAATTGGAGAAGGAACAATTTGAGAAGAAGAAATAACATTAACTGAACAAGAGGTAGATTGAGTAAAAGATCCTGAAGTAACAGTTAAATTAACATTATAAACACCGGGAGAAGAAAATGTTCTTGAGCAAGTAGAAGAATAAGAAGTGCATGCTCCAGACCAAGAATAAGTATAATTTCCAGTACCACCACTAACAGAAGAATAAAAAGTAACTGGGGAATTAACATTAACCGGATTAGGAGAAGCGTAGCATGAAACCGTTAAAGGATTAGAAACAGAACAGCGAGTAGTAAAAGAATAAGTTGAACCGTAATTTGTGCCTAAAGAATTTCTAATAGCTGCTCGGTAATAATAAGTTGTACAAGGTTGAAGAGATGTTAAAGTATAACAAAAAGTATAAGGAACCGAAGAAACATAAATGTTTTGAACAGGTGTAGAATTATTTAAATTAGGTGAAGTTCCCCATTCAAACCAAACTTGAACATTATTATCACCACCTGTATCAGTTACTTCTCCAGCTAAAATAGCATAATTAGATGAATATTGGGTATTTGATGGGCAAGATTGGGCTCTTGAATAATTATTAATTCCAACAAAGACAACCAGAAGCAAAACTAAAAATGTTGTTAAAAAATTTTTGTTCATCATATTTTAATTATAAAAATTTTTTAAAATTTTGTCAAGTTTAGAAGATAACCCAGTTAGAGAAAATATTCTTTGTTTTAGGGAGTATTTTAGTGTTTTGACTACATAGAGTTTTAATTGATTTAATTTCACCATAATTAGTACCAGCAGTATTTTTAGCTCCAGCTCGGTAATAATAAATTGTACAGGGCTTGAGTCTGGTTACTTTAATACAGAAAATACCATCTTTTTCTAAGGTTAAAATTTTTGTTTTTCTATCCAAATTATCTTTTTTGTCTCCATATTCAAACCAAACCTCAACTTTTTTATCACCACCCAAACCTGCTCTACCAACAAAAGTAATATATCTATAACCGGCTGTTGTTTTAGGAGGACAATTTTCTTGAGCTTTAACAAAACCAAAAAACAAAAAAATTATTAATAGTAAGGTAATTTTTATTTTCATAATTTAATTCTTTATAATGTTACGACAGGGGGTAAAGTAATTACTGTTGGAAGGTTAGCAGTAACTCTAACTGAACAACTAGCTTGAGCTTGATTTCCATAAGCATCTCTAACATAGATAGTAGCAGTATAAGTACCTACTGAATTAAAGGAAGTAGTACATGTATTTGATGAGCCTGTACAAGCGCCTGTCCAATTATAATAATATGGAGATTGACCACCTGAAACATTAGCTGTAAAAGTTACGTTTTCGTTTACTTTAGCTGGATTAGGGGAAACCGAACAAGAAACCTGTAGGGGTTCAAAACAACGAATTGTAAAACAAACAATATTTCCTTCAGATGTTCCTGCAGAATTTTGAGCAACAGCTCTATATTCGTAAGTAATATAACTAGGACCATAATTAGTACATGCTTGTTTTAAATATGCTAATGTTAATGTAGCACTAAAATCAAACGGTGTAGAGGTTACATTAAACACTTGAGTTGGGGTGTTCTGCCAATAAGAATCACCTTGTTTTCTAAATCTAAACCAAGCTCTAATATAAGGATCTCCACCAGTATTAGTAATTTGCCCTTTTAATGTTACTGAATTTCCTGAAGTAATTTCTTGAGCACAATAATAAACCTGACCGAAAGCCTTTTTTGTTATACTAGGAACAAAAAATAAAAAAACTAAGGTTATTATTGGAAATATTGTAAAAACAAGTATTCTCATGATTGGATTTATTATTTATAATGTTACGACCGGTGGTAAAGTAATTACTGTTGGAGGATTAATTGCTGAATTAATAGTGAAACTTATTGATTTATAGCACCAATCTGAGCAATTGTTAAAATCTCCAACACAATGTTTCCATTTTCTTGTCCAAGTAAAAGTCCCTGGAGTTTGAGCAGTGCATTCAGTTTCCCAACCATAATTTGTTTCAGTACAATTTCCAACACCTCCGGAAAAAATATTTTCCCACCAAGTTGAAGCATCTCCAGCAGCGATTCTAAATTTTACTCTATTTCCTACATTTGATGGATCAGGAATTACTTGAAGAACAACTTGTTCTGTATTACATTGAATTTGACCTCCACCACCTCCTCCACCAGAACCTGAATACCAAACAAGATAACCTAAAAGATTTTGATCTGTACAGCTCCAACCACCACCACTAGTACATATTTTATTAAAAACATCAATCTGAACTGTTTTATTTGAGTTAGGAGAAGCATAAGACGTTAAATATATTTTTCCTTTTAGTGGACCTTGCATGTTTGAACGACACTCTATCTGTCTTCCATCACAAACAAATACATAAATCCATTCTTGTTTATCTTGTCTTGCTTCACACCATCCTTCATTTATATTACATGAAGCTGGACAACTATAAAAATTAGCATCAGTTCCAGAACCACAAATATTTGTATATTCGCCACCAAATGAAGGTCTGTAACCAGCTAAAACTTCTATAACCACGAAACTAAAAATTAATGTTAAAGATAAAAAGAAATTTATTTTTTTCATTTTAATTTTTGCTTTAATTTAATTTTCGAATTCAATTTATATTTTAATGCAAAACTTTATAGATGTCAAGATTAAAAAAAAATTAAAAATTAAAACAAAAAAATGGGTGGGCGACGGGGCTCGAACCCGCAACCTGAGGCTCCACAGGCCTCCGCTCTAACCAATTGAGCTACGCCCACCATCTAATTTAAATTATATCTCGAATTTTATTTTTTAAAGAAATGATGTCTTCTATTTTTAAACCGCTAATTTTCTTAAGATAATTCTCATCTTTTTCTAAAAAATCAGACAAAAGAACAATATCATATTGAAAAAGGTTTTGTAAAGTTTTATTGGATAAAAAGTCAAAAATTGTTAAAGGATAAACTTTCTTATTTTCAATAAGAAATTTCAAACTTTCATCTTTAGGATAATCCCAAGAAAGAAGTTTTATATCATAACACGAAGCAAACTTTATTCCTTCAAAAGTAAAGCGGGTGTTAGTTACTAACCAGAGTTTGATTTCTTTTTTAAAGTTTTCTCTAATATCTAAAAAACGAGCATAAGAATAAAGAATAGTTTTAATATCGTTTTTTTTGTTTAAAGAAAAATGATATTTACATTCACCCAAATAAACAACATCTTTCTCGGCTAAAAAATCTATTTCGTAAGTTAAACATTTTCCTTCTAAAAAAACATTGTGTTTGGTATTATAGCCATAAAGACGAAGAAGATGGGAGATAAATTTCTCAAAAGGATAACCTGAAGGACCTAATCTTGTTAAAGCTTGT